>DASWMA010000001.1:0-9573 GCA_036399995.1 Longimicrobium sp.
GGGCGGGCGGATCGGCGCGGCCGGCGCGGCGGTGCTCACGAGCCTTCCCGGCGGCCGGCGCCGTCGCCCCAGAACCAGTCGCGGAGCGCGTCGAAGGCCGCGGGCCCGCCGCGCGCCTCCACCTCGCGCCGCGCGAGCACGCCCATCTCGGCGAGCCCGGCGCGGCGCGCCAGCGCGTCGGCGAGCGCGGCGGCCAGCGCGTCGGCGCTCCCGGCGGGGACCACCCATCCGGTCTCGCCGTGGCGCACCCACGCGCTCGCCCCCGCCTCGCGCGTGACCACCACGGGGAGGCCGCACGCCATGGCCTCGGCGGCCACGAAGCCGAACCCGTCTTCCAGGCTGGGGAGCACCATCACCTCGGCGCGGTGGTAGGCGGGGAGCGGATCCCCCGGGGCGCAGCGCAGCGCCAGCCCCCGCGACTCGCGCTCGAACAGCCGCCGCGAGCAGCGGTCGCCCGTGGAGCCGACCATCTCCACCTCCACCCGGCCGCCCAGCGCCCGCGCCGCCCGCAGCAGGTAGACGAACCCCTTGCGCAGGTCCAGCGTGCCCACGAAGCACACGCGCAGCGGGCCGGTGCGCGCGCGCGCGGCCGGCGGCACGAAGCGCCACAGGTCCAGCGGCTGGGGGATCACGGCGACCTTCGCGCCGTCGACCCCCGCCGCCAGCAGCGACTCGCGCGCGGCCGGCGACGACACGCGGATGCGCCCGGCCAGCGCGTACTCCTCCTCCACGCGCCGCACCATGGCCGGCGTGGGATGGCCGTGGTACGCGCCGCCGCACCACCGCCGCGCCTCGCCCAGGTAGGCGGCGCGGAAGGCCGCGATGTGCCCGTTGGGAGAGTCGAGCACGCCGGGGACGCCGGCCGCGCGTGCCCAGCGGAGCGATTCGAGCCCCACCTGCGTGAAGGCGTACACCGCCCCGGGCTTCTCACGCTCCAGCACGCCCGCGGCCCAGCGGCCGAGCGCCATGTCGTGGCGCTCCTGCAGCGCCCCATGGCGCCAGCGCAGCGTCGTGTACCTCGCCCGCCAGCGCGGGACCGTGCGGGGCGCGGCGTGCCAGACGAGCGACGGCGGCGCGGGGTCCAGCGGCCACCCGGGAACGCGCCCGGGCCCCGCCGCGTGCAGCGTGCGCGCGCCGGGGGCCAGCGCCGCCAGCGCGGTGGCCGCCTGCAGCCCCAGCCCGCCCGCGCCGGCCGCGGCCCCGTACACCACCGCCCCGGTCTTCGCCCCGCTCACGGGGCGGCGCGGGGGGAAAGGACGAGCCACGCCTGGCTGTTCAGCAGCGGCCCCAGCAGCGGAACGGGGGAGAAGAGCGTGCGCCGGACCACGAAGTCGCGGGCCAGGCGGCGGCGGAGCACGCGCCAGTTGAAGCCCTTGTGGCCGTGGTACACGTTGGCCTCGCCCGAGGGAAAGCGCGAGTGGTAGACGGGCCGCTCGATGGTGGTGCCGCTCCCCGCCACCAGCATCCGCGCCAGCTCGGCGGGCGAATAGGTCTCGCGCTCGGCATACCCCTCCAGCCCGCGCCGGGCGGCGAGCGCGCGGTACAGCTGCTTTCCCACCAGCGCCGGCCCCGTCTCCACCGGCACGCTGACGACGATCGTCCCGTCCTTCGCCACCAGCCGGCGCAGGTCGGCCACCACGCGGTCGGCCGCGTCGGGGGTGCAGTGCTCCAGCACCTCCATGCACACCGCCACGCCGAAGCTCCCGTCCGGCTCCCCCGTCAGCTCGCCGGTGTGGACGAAGCGCAGCCCGGGCTGGCCCGCGAAGCGCGCCGCGGCTTCGGCCGCCAGCGCCCTGTCCACCTCGGCGCCCACGGCCTGGGGGAAGAGGTCGCGCACCATCTGCAGGAAGGTGCCGTCGCCGCAGCCGTAGTCCAGCAGGCGGCCGCCGGCGTGCGCCTGCACCAGCTCGCGCGCCACGCGGAAGCGCGAGCCGTGGCTCCAGCGCAGCAGCCGGAAGCCGCCGAAGAGCTGGCGCCGCGCGTAGGCGCCCTCGCGCAGCCGGTCGTCGGTGCTCATCGGCCGGCCGCCTTGTAGCTCACGCAGAGCAGCAGAGGAGCAGAGAACTCAGCGCGTGGACTCATTCTCTGCTGCTCTGCTGCTCTGCGTGAGATCATCGGAATGCCGGCCCGCGAGCACGGCGTCGAAGAAGGCGAGGTGGCGGCGTGCGACCTCCGGCAGCGCGAACTCCGTGCGGACGCGTTCGATCCCGCGCCGGCCCAGCTCCGCGCGGCGACCGGGATCGCCCACGAGCTCGCCGAGCACGGCCGCCAGCCGCTCCGCGTCGCCCTCGGGAACGATGACCCCCGCATCGCCGACCACGTGCGGGATCTCGCCGCTGTCGCTCGCCACCACCGCCACCCCGCACGCCATCGCCTCGGTCAGCATCCGCCCGAACTGCTCGCGCCACCGCGGCGTGGTCAGGCTGGGCGCGACCAGCACGTCCATCGCCGCGAGGTAGGCGGGGACGTCGCCGTGCGGAACGCCGGTCGCCACGCGCACCGCGTCCGGGAACCGCGCCGTCCACGCCTCCAGCGCCCCCCCCTCCGCCCCGCCGCCCACGAACAGCGCGCGCCACGGCCCGTCCGTCCGCTCCAGCGCGGCGGTGAGCACGCCGAGCCCCTTCTCCGGCACGAAACGGCCCAGGTACCCGATCACCGGCGCTCCGTCCTCCGTCCATCCCAGCTCCGCGCGGACCCGGCGGCGTGCCTCGGGGTCGGGGCGGAAGCGCTCCAGGTCGGTGCCGGGGGGGATCACGGCGTGCGGACGGGCGCGGTAGCCGGGGCGGTCGCGCAGCGTCTCCTCCACCGTGCGGCCGAAGGCGATCCACCCGTCGGCGCGGCGCATCACCGCGCGCTCGAAGGTGGAGAACGGGATCGGGTAGCGCTTGGGGAGGTTCTGGAAGGTGGCCACCACCAGCGCCGCGCCCGCCGGCGCGGCGCGCGCCACCTGCGCGGCCGAGACCACGAACGGCTCCTGCCAGCAGTGCACCACGTCCCACGCTTCCCCGCGCAGCAGCGTCACCAGCCGCCGGCCGTAGCGCATCAGGTGCGGCCGCCGCGCGAAGCGGACGGGCACGGGCACGGTGCGGCACGCCTCGCCGGGGATCGGCTCCAGCTCCACCGGGCGCAGGTCGCCGGGAAAGCGCTCGGGGGCCGCGCAGGTCACCTCCCACTCGCCGGCGCCGGCCAGCGCCATCTGGTGCGCCAGCCGCCGGTTGGCCGCCACCACGTAGCTGTGGCCGATGGTGAGCAGCCGCTTCACCCGTCGCGCTCCGCGGCGGTCCGCTTCGCCGTCATGCCGCCCCGCGCCGCGCCCGGATCATCCCGTCGACCCCCGATTCGCCGTCCACCACGCTCACCTCGCCGAACCCGCTCTCGCGCAGCATCCGCACCAGCTCGCCGGGACCGCCCGGCTCGGCGGGGGTGCGGTGGTACTCCACGGCCACCTCGCGCACGCCGGCCAGCGCCCCGGCACGGTGGCAGTCGCGCAGCGCGCCGTACTCGGCACCCTCGATGTCGAGCTTGAGCAGGTCCACCCGGCCGCCCAGCCGCGCCAGCAGCGCCGAGAGACGCACCCCCGCCACCTCCACCCCTTCGCCGCCCGCCAGCTCGGGGAGGAGGCTGCTCATCAGCGACGCCTCGTCGCCGGGGGGCGCGAACAGCCGCGTGGGCGCGCCGTCTTCCGACACCGCCGCCTCGATCCGCTCGATCGCCGCGTCGCCGCGGGTGTTCTCTTCCAGCAGGCGGAAGGCCCGCGGGTGCGGCTCCACCGCCACGATCCGCGCGCGGGGAAAGCGCAGGCGGAAGAAGAGCGCCGCCATCCCCACGTTGGCGCCGCAGTCCACCACCAGCGGGTCGGGGCGCCCGGGCTCGAAGTCGTAGGCGCACCGGGCGAAGATCTCGTGCACCAGGAAGAGGATGGAGCTGCGGTTGGAGTAGCGCACCCGGTGCCCCATCCAGCGCAGCACCCCCGGGCTCTGGTCGCCCCAGTGCCGGGCCGAATCCCACGCGAAGCGCAGGTAGTCGCGGCTGAACGCCGGCCCGAAGCGCCGGAACCCGGGTGACGCGAACGCGTTGCGCAGCGCCGCCCCCGCCCGCCCCGCTCCCTGGCGCAGCCGCCCGGCCACCCCGCTCATCCGCCGCCCAGCCGCCACAGGCAGAGCGCGGCCCAGCTCAGCACCGTCAGGATCAGCGGCACGTCGGTCCACAGCGCCTCGGTGGGTGATTCGCCCAGGTTGCGCGTCTGCACCAGGTACGAGTAGCGGAAGATCCCCAGCAGCACGAACGGCACCGTCACCACCAGCGCGGGGCGCACGTCGAGCACGTACAGGCTGTAGAAGACGATCGACGCGCTGGCCGCCGTCTGCGCGTAGCCGTCGAGCAGCGGGAGCGTGTAGTCGCCCAGCACGCGGCGGCTTCCCACACCGCTGGTGGCCAGCTCCTGCCTGCGCTTGACCGCCGCCAGGTACAGCGCCAGCGACAGCGTGGTGATCAGCATCCAGCTGCTGAGGGGCACGTTCACGGCCAGCGCGCCGGCGTACACGCGCAGCACGAAGCCGCTGGCCACGCAGAACAGGTCCACCACCGCCACGTGCTTGAGCCAGAGCGTGTAGGCGGCGTTCACCGCGATGTACGCCGCCATGGCGGGCGCCACCGCCGGGAGCAGGACCATCGACACCACCAGCACCGCCACCAGCACGGCCAGCACCGTGCGCCCCATGGCCATCGACACCGCGCCCGAGGCCAGCGGGCGGGTGACGCGCTTCACCGGGTGCAGGCGGTCGGTGGGCGCGTCGAGGAGGTCGTTGAACACGTACACGGCGCTGGCGGCCACGCAGAAGATGGCGGTGGCCGCCAGGGCGCGCAGGTCCTGCGCCGGGTCCATGAAGACGTTGGCGAACACCGCCGGCGCGGGGACGAACGCGTTCTTGATCCACTGCCGCGGCCGCACCAGGCGCGCCAGCGCCCGCGCGCGGCTCACCGGCGCCGGGATCGGAGGATGGTCAGCGGGGTGCAGCGACTGCATGGGGGATGATTCGGGATTGTCGGCGCGACCGTCCAAGGCTCGTCATCCTGGTATTCACCGCGTCACGCGCGACCGCGGGGATGAACGTCGGTGCGGTGGCGGGCGGAATATGCGAGTAAACTCGCGGCTACAACGGCACGCAGTCCGCCTTCGCGGACTTCAACCGCGATTCCCGGATCCGGCACGCCCTCCCGCGATGAGCAGAGCAGGGTTCATCCTGGCCCAGCCGAGGGATTTCACCGGCGTGCGAGGCCTGCCCCACAACCTCTCCCGGTACGGGAGAGGTGGGCGCCCCCAGGCGACCGGAGAGGGCGCGATGCCGCGGCTTGCACATCATCACATCATCCCGCGGTCGTCCCCGCTCACAGCTTCAGCCGCTTGAACAGGCGCTCGGGGACGGCGCGGATGCCGCGCATCACCGGGCCCCAGAAGCCGGGGAGGTACACCACGTCGGGGCCGCCCTCGATCGCCCGCACGATGCCGCGCGCCACGCGCTCGGGCGCGGCCACCAGGAAGGTGCCGGGAAGGCCGAAGGTCATCCGCGTGTCCACGAAGCCGGGCTTGACCGTCACCACCCGCACGCCGGCGTGGAAGAGGCGGTTGCGCAGCCCCTGCAGGTACACCGACAGCCCGCCCTTGGCCGCGCCGTACACATAGTTGCTCTGCCGCCCCCGGTCGCCCGCCACGGACGAAACGACGCACACGAACCCCGTCCCCCGCCGCTCCAGGTGGTCGGCCAGCGGGGTGAGCAGCGACACCACGGCGGTCAGGTTGATGTCGATGGTGCGCCGTGCCTCGGCCGCGTCGTGCCGCGCCGCTTCCGTGTCGCCCATCCACCCCAGCGCCACCACCACGCCCTCCAGCGCGTCCCGATCGGACAGCACCGACTCCGCCAGCGCCGCGTGCGAGGCGAAGTCGAGCGCGTCGAGCAGCGCCGCCCGCGCGGCCACGCCGAAGCGCAGCCGCAAGTCCGCCGCGATCGCCTGGGCCTCGGCCACGTCGCGGGCGGCGAGGACCAGCGCGTGGCCGCGGCGCGCCAGCTCGGCCGCCGTCGCGCGGGCGATGGCCGAGGTGGCGCCGGCCACCAGCACGGTGCCGCGCGGCCGCTCAGGCAAGCCCCACCCTCCGCGCCAGCGACGACGACAGCACGCCGCCCGGGTCCAGCGCGCGCCGGACGGCGCGGAACGCCTCGGCGGCCGGGTACATCCGCGCGAACGTATCGGCGTTCAGCATCGCATCCTTGGCCAGGTACACCCGCCCGCCCGCATCGGCGACCACGTCGTCCATCGCGGCGATCATCTCGTCCAATCCCGTGGCGGCGGGGAAGTCGAGCGAGAGCGTCCATCCCTCCATCGGAAAGGAGAGCAGCCCCTCGCCGGCCGGCCCGAAGCGCTTGAGCACGGCCAGGAACGACGCGCGCCCACTGGCCGCCGCGCGCTCCAGCACCGCGGCCAGCGCATCCTCCGCGCCGGGAGGGACCACGAGCTGGTACTGGACGAAGCCGCGCTTCCCGTACAGCCGGTTCCATCCCCCCACCGCGTCCAGCGGCCAGAAGAACGGCTCGACCCCCTGCTGCACCCCGGCCCGTGTACGATGGGCGGCCCGGTAGACGCGGTTGAAGGCGCCGATGGTGAGCCGGTTCAGCAGCAGCGACGGCGCGTCGAACGGCACCGCGCGCGCGCCGCCCTTCCGGCGCGGGAAGGGCTCGCCGCGCACGGCGGAGGCAGGAGCGTGGTCGCCCAGCAGCAGCACGCCTCGGCCCAGGTCGCGCCCGCGGGCCAGCGCATCGATCCACGCAACCGAGTAGCGGTGGCCGGCGTCCGCCTCCTTGAGACGGGCCAGCGCGTCGTCCAGCCCACGCGTGGGGGCCTGGTCCACCGTGATCCAGGGGGACTCCACACGCATCAGCCGCAGCCGCGCGCTCACGATCGCCCCGGTCAGCCCCATCCCCCCCAGCGTGGCGCGGAAGGCGTCCACCTCGGCGTCCCGGGAGCAGGCGAGCACGCCGCGGCCTGGAGTCAGCAGCCGGATCTCGTCCACGTAGCGGCCGAAGGTGCCGTCGGCGTGGTGGTTCTTCCCGTGCACGTCGGCCGCGATGGCGCCGCCCACCGTCACGTGCCGCGTGCCGGGGACGACCGGGAGGAACCAGCCGCGGGGGAGGAAGGCGTCCACGATCTCGCCCAGCGACACGCCGCCCTCGCACTCCAGCACGCCCGTCTGCTCGTCGAACGCCAGGAGGCGGTTGAGGCGCAGGTGCGAGACCACCGCGCCGCCCCCGTTCAGCGCCGCGTCGCCGTAGGCGCGGCCCAGGCCGCGCGGCACCACGCCGCCGGCCGGCGGGTCCGCCAGCAGCTGCGCGAGCTCCGACACCTTTTCGGGGCGATAGACGCGGCACTCCTGCACGGGGTGCCGGCCCCACCCGGAAAGGCGCTCGGTACGCGAAGGGATCATGGGGCGGTGGATGACGGGACGGGAACGGCGGGGAGCGGCGGAAGGATACCACCCGGCGGCGGCGCGCGGTAGCCGGTGCGCTTCCCGCCGCCGGGCGGGGATGGTATCGTACGCACCTTCACCTTCGCTTCCACGGACGCATATCCCCTGCGTGCCCACCCGCGGCTGGACGTGACCCGCGATGTCCTCCGGCACCTCCCGATCCCCCCTGCGCCTTTCCACTGACCCGCATCTCCCGCATCACACGGCGTGGAGCGACGGGAAGGTCGCGGCGCTGGTCGCGCTGGCGGTGCTCGCGGCGTGCGTGGCGGTGCACCTCCCCTTCATCGCCACCTACGCCGTCCGCGGAGACACGGCGGCGCTGATGCTCCACTCCACCCGCTTCTTCCCCGTGGATGCGGGGGAGTGGGTGCGCGAGGGCTTCGCGCGCTACTTCATCAACTACCCCGAGGCGACGCGGCCGTACACCGGCTTCGTGCGCCCCGTGGTGAACGCCACGATCTGGCTGGAGAGCCTGCTGGCGGCCGGGCCGGGCTCGCCGGTGTTCCTGCTGACCAACTACCTGGGCCACGCGGCCTGCGCGGCGCTCGTCTATCTCGCCTCGCGCCGGCTGGGTGGGCTCGAACGGCGGCCGGCGCTGCTGGCCGCGGCGCTCTTCGCGGGCACGCTCGCCGCCGTGGAGCTGCTGCGCAGCCCCGCCTTCCGCGCCGACATGCTGGCCGCCGGCTTCTCGCTGGCCGCGCTGCTGCTGGCGGACGGCTGGCTTCGGGGTGGACGACCGACGAGGATCGCACTCGCGTCGGCGCTGCTGGTGCTGGCGATCTTCTCCAAGGAGACGGCGGTGACGGCGCCCTTCCTCTGCGCCGCGTGGGTGGCGGTGCTGACGCAGTCGGAGCGGCCGCGGCGGATGCGGATCGCCGCGGCGGCGGTGCTGCTGCTGCCGCTGGGGGCGTTCGCGCTGGCGCGGGCGGTGGGGCCGGAGGGGGCGTACGTGTCGCTGGCGGGGGTGAAGGGGAACCTGGCCCAGGTGGCGACCTCGGCCTTCTTTCCCGGCGGCGGTGTGTTCGAGCTGCGGGCGGTGCTGCGCGGCGGCGCGGCGATGGATGCGGCGACGGTGCGCGCGCTGGTGGCGCTGGCGCTGAACCTGGCCGGCGCGGCGCTGGTGGTGCGCGCGCTGCTCCGCCGCGACCGCCACGCGGCGATGCTGGGGGTGGCGGCCGCGGCGGCGTTCGCCATCCCGGCGCTCCTGGCCCCGGTGCCGCGGATGCTGTACTTCGGGCAGATGTTCGCCCTGCCGCTCCTGGTCCGCGCGCTGCCGGAGCGCGAGTCGGCCTCGCGTCTGCTTGCCGGGCTCGCGCTGCTGGCCGGGCCTGCCTGGCTGCTGGGCAGCACGGCCGCCGCGCAGCCCGGGCTGGTGGCCGCCAACCGCGATTCGGCGCGGCTGCAGCGCGTGCTCGCCACCGAGCTGCGCGACCCGCGCGTCCGCCGCGTGTACCTGGTCGGCGACGTGGTGGGCGACTACGGCGCGCTGGCGCTGGTCCGCGTGGCGGCGCTCCGTGCCGGCCGCGCCGACGTGGCGCCGCGCGTGACCAGCTCGATGGGGCGGTTCGGCGACGGGTGGCGCCGCGGGACGATGGCGTTGCGGCGTGAAGGGAGGGAGCTGGTGGTGGATCAGCGATGCGGCGCCGCGTGCGACTTCTCGTTCCCCGGCGTTGCCGCGGGCGACGAGCGGCGGCTGGGCGCGCCGGGGACGATCGTCTACCGCGTGGTGGAGCCGCGGCGGCTGGTGTTCGCGATCCCCGTCGCGGCGTGCGACTACCTGCTGGTGGGCTTCACCCCGGCGCGAGACGGCGTGCACGTCCTGCGTCCCTGCGGCACCGTCTGGCACACCGTCTCATACGATGTTGCCGGGCATCGTTCCGGTTCCAGAGACTGAAGAATCTCACGCAGAGCAGCAGAGAACGCAGAGGAGATTGGTTGTTCTCTGCTTCCCCTGCTGCTCTGCGTGAGACATGTCCTTCGGGATCTTCATTCCGGAATGATGGCTCTGTAACGCGGTATGAATCTGCCACCTCGCCTGGCGGCGTTTCGCGATT
>DASWMA010000002.1:0-9992 GCA_036399995.1 Longimicrobium sp.
AGTTCGTGGGCGCGTTCATGGCCGCGGGTGCCGTCGGCTTCCGCTACACGGCCCTGCGCCGGCTGCCGGAGGCGGGCGGCGCCGGCTCCAGCCGCGCGATGGCGGCCAGGCGCGCGGCCGTCATCGGCCTGGTGGGCGCGCTGATCAACCTCTGGCACCTCTCCGACGTGCTGCCCCGTGTCGCGGGGCGGAACCAGCAGACGGTGGGCGAGCTGGTCTCGCGGTACAACGCCTACTCGATCTGGGTGGTGCTGTCGGTGGTGGCGCTACTCGGATTCGTGCTGGCGCTGGCGCGGATCGATCTCGGCTGGCTCCTGGCGGCGATCGGAGTGGTGGGCGGCGGGCTGCGGAACCTGTTCGTGGGGAACTTCGAGCGGCTGGTGGTGCCGGCGCACCTGCTGGCGGGCGGGCTGTGGATCGGCACGCTGCTGGTGCTGGTGGTGGCGGGGATCGCGGTGGTGATGCGGCGCGAGCCGCCCGAGCGCCGCGGTGCGCTGGTGGCCGACATGGTGAACGCCTTCTCGCCGCTGGCGCTGGCGATGGGCGGGCTGGTGGTGCTGATGGGCGTGATCGCCATGTGGCGCGAGCTGGAGGGCGACCTCACGCGGCTGTGGACCACGCCGTTCGGCGTCGCGCTGCTGGTGAAGCTGGCCTTCGTGGCGGCCGTGTTCGCCCTGGGCGCGTGGAACTGGCGCCGCCAGCGCCCCGCGCTGGGGAGCGAGACGGCGGCGCTCTCCATCCGCCGCTCGGCGCGTGCGGAGCTGGTGGCCGCGTTGCTGGTGCTGATGGCCACGTCGGTGATGCTGAACCTGCCGCACGAAGAGGCACCGGCGCCCACGGCACCGCCCGGCCCAGCCCCGGCCGCGGCTCCGCCGGGCACACCTCCGGCCGCGCCACGGTAACGCGAACCGGCTCCAGGGCGCCGATCCGCGCGGCATCGTCGATCTACCCACGGGGAGGGATGCGGCGGGCCGGGCGGCGCGACTATTTTGCGAGGGAGCAGAGGGGACGCATGGTCGCGCCGCTCATCACCGGCTGGAGGTACGGTTGATTCGCACGATCTGGACTACGCTGGTGGCGTCGGCGACGCTCCTGTGGTGGGGGGTGGCGGTGCTGTGGCAGGCGCGGCGCGGGCGCAAGGACGCGGCATGGTACGTGGCGATCACCCGCCGCTGGACGCGCTCGGTGATCTGGGCCAGCGGCTGCCCGGTGGTGATCCACGGCCGCGAGAACGTGCGCGCGTCGATCCCCCAGGTGATCGCGTCGAACCACATCTCGTGGTTCGACGTGTTCGCGCTGGCCTCGGTGATCGAGGTGCCGTACCACTTCGTCGCCAAGAAGGAGCTGCTGAACATCCCGTTCTTCGGGCGCGCGATGGAGGCGGCGGGGCACATCACCATCGACCGCTCCAACCGCGAGCGGGCGATCCTGAGCCTGCGCGCCGCGGGGGAGAAGATCCGCCACAGCCCCGGCGCGGTGGTGATCTTTCCCGAGGGCACCCGCTCGCACAACGGACGGCTGATGCCGTTCAAGAAGGGCGCGTTCATGCTGGCGGCCGAGAGTGGCGTGGCCATCGTGCCCACCGCCATCACCGGCAGCTATCAGATCATGCGCAAGGGCTCGTGGCGCATCACCCCGCGCACCATCCACATCCACTTCCTCACCCCCATCCCCCCGCACGAGGTGGCCGCCCTGGGCGCCGCCGGCGCCGACCCGCTGATGGACGCCGTCCGCTCGCGCATCGCCGCCGTGGTGGGCGAAGACGAGCCGGTCGCGGCATAGTCGCCGAAAAGCTTGACGAAGATCACGCGCGAGGGCATCATGTGCGCCCTATCGCCGTACTCTTCGTACACTTGCCGGCCAACGGATGCCCTCGAGCACTGGAGTGCTTCGCCCCGAGCTGCGACTGCGGTTGCATGTACGTACGCTCGCCGAGCCACTATACTTTTCGGTCGACGAGATGATCGAGGCCATGAGGGTGGCTTATCGGCAGGCGCGCGTCACCGTCGAGGTTGCGTCTCGCGCGAAGCTCGCCCTGCCGGCTCTGCAGGATCTCGACATCGGGCCATGCGTGCGAGGTGTTCTCACGCTCCCGCAGGCCGCGCTGTTCGGTTACCGCGCGGGGATGGGGCCCGCCGACGTCGCGGTATACTTCGTTCGCTCCACCATCCCGCGGAGCCGGGGGTGTGCGGCGCATCCCGAGCACCGACCCGGAGCCGTGGTCACACGTCTTGCATCCCGCTGGACGCTGGCGCACGAAGTCGCGCACGTGCTGGGCCTGGGGCACACCGACGATCGCACACGGCTGATGACTTCGCGCGACACCGCGCGGATCGTGGCGGATGTACCGCTGCTGACGCCTGACGAAATCGACATCATGCGAGCAAGCCCATGGCTCCATCGACCGTGAGGTATGCGATGGAAGTGACGAGAGACCAGGTGCTCGCGCTGCTGGAGAGCGACGAGCCCGACTTCGCACAGGCGGCGGGGTGGGGTCCGGACGCGGCGGAGGTGGTGGAAGAGCTCGCGCGCTCCGACGACCCTTACCTTGCTTCGGGCGCGGTGTACCTCGCCGGCTTGATCCCGTGCGACCGCTCGTTCGCGATTCTAGCCGAAGCCGTGCGGCATCCGGAGATCGAGACGCGGATCGCGGCGGCCGAGGCCATGCGCCAGCTCGCGCTGGGCGGGGCGACCGCCGCCCAGCTCTCCGCCGCGGAACCGGCGCTGCGAGCCCTACTGGGCGACGAAGACGCGGGGGTCAGGAGCGCCGCTCAACGCGCGGCCGACCAGATTCGCGAGGGCGAGCCGCAGACGCGAGCCCAGCCGGGCGGACGAAGACGGTGAGCGCGGACCGCGCGAGGGCCGAACCAGCGAGAGGTTCGGCCCTCTTCCTTTCAGCGCGGGCACGGCTCCTGCCCCGCTGCGTCGGCATGCGACGGATCTCCCCGATCATCCCCCTGCTCTTCCCGGCCCTGGCGGCGTGCGGCGCCGGCGGCGAGCGCGTCTCCATCCGCGGCGATTTCGCCGACACGGCGGCGATGCCCACGGCCGTGTACGCCGTCGAGGCGCAGCGCCAGGTGGAGGTGAAGCGCGGCGCCTTCGAATTGGGCGACCTGAGCGCCGGCCCCGTCACCCTGCGGCTGGTGCGCGGGGTGGACACCGTGGGCACGCTGTCGCTGCAGAACGTGCCCGCCGGGACCGAGCTGGAGCTGCAGAAGCTGCAGACCGACGGAGACACCCGGCGTGCCTTTCCCCGCTCGCTGGCACTGCAGGGCCCGCCCGTGCTGCTGGTGAACGGCATCCGCATGGGCCGCGCGGACGCACTCCCCGAGCAGGTGGACGCCCGCGGCACCGTGCTGGCCATGTCGGACGACCACGCCGCGCTGCTGGTGCGCCCCTTCGACGCCGCGCTCCCCGACATGCGGGTGGTGGTGGGGCTGGGCACCGAGACCGTCACGCCCGACAGCACCGCGATCGAGGCCGACGCCATCCTCCCCACCGACTCGGTGCGGGTGGAGGGGCGCGTGGACCAGGGGTTCGTCGTAGCCTCTCGCATCACCGTGCTGCGCCACGGCGACACGGCGATGCGCGACGCGCAACCCGCCGCGTTCCCGCCGGCGCAGGGTGATGGCGAGCCGGAGCCGGACGCCGATCCGCAGCCCGCCGCCGCGTCCACGCCGGCACCCATCCCCGCCGCCGTGCGCGTGCCGGTGCGGGTTCCGCGCGAGATCCGGCGGCAGATCGACGGCCCGGGGAACGGACGCGGCGGCGGGAAGGGGCGCGGCCAGGGGCGCGGCAAGAAGGGGTAGCGTCCCTCCCGCCACTCCGCGCGGCGCGTTATCTTCCCGTCCACGCATCCCGCCCGATCGCCGTCCACGTCTCGCCCCACCTGCCGTCCACCCCGTGGCCGACACGCACGCACGCTCCCGACGCAAACGCTCCGGATCGCGGGGCGGCCCCCCCGCCGCGCCGCCACCCGCCGGGCCCGACGTATTCACCGGGCTGCTCACCGCCGCGCCGTGGAAGGTGGCGCTGGGCTTCGCGGTGCTGCACCTGGTGATGGCGGTGCTCGCCTTCAATCCCTCGCCGTTCGTGGGGGGCGACAACGCCACCTACATGTCGCTGGCCAAGGCGCTGGCCGAGCACGGCCGCTACGTGGAGCTGTGGGACCCGTCGCTGCGGCCGCACACGCAGTATCCGCCGCTCTGGCCCGCGTTCCTGGCGCTGCTGTGGAAGGTGGGGCTGCGCGGGTGGATGGTGATGAAGGTGGTGGTGCTGCTCTGCTCGGTGGCGTCGGTGGCGCTGGCCTACCTGTGGCTGCGGCGCACGTCGACCCCGGGGCTGGCCTTCGGCGCGGCGCTGATATTGGCGCTGGCGCCCGGCGTGCTCGACCTGAGCCACTGGGAGCTGTCGGACCAGCCCGCCTGGGTGCTGGCGATGCTGGCGTTCTGGGCGTCCACGCACCTGGCCGGCGCCCCCGAGCACCAGCGCGAGGGCGTGGAGCGGCACCACCGCTTCTGGCTGGCGGTGTTCGTGGCCGGCGTGGTGCTGGGCAACTTCATCCGCTCGGCGGGGCTGCCGCTGGTGGCGGCGGCGGTGGCGTGGCTGGCCATGCGGCGGAAGTGGCGCGACCTGGCGGTGCTGACGGCCGTGTTCCTCCCCATCGCCTTCGCCTGGTGGTGGTGGGGCAAGACCCACGGAGCGCCGGGCTACACCAGCTTCCTCTGGTACGTGGACCCGTACATGCCCGCGCTGGGCAACGTGACGGCCGCCGGGATGCTGGACCGCATGGTGACCAACGTGTCGCGCTACACCGGCTTCCACCTGAACGTGGTCCTCTTCTGGGACACTTCGTTCCGGTACTACGTGACCGCCCCCTTCTGCCTGCTGGCGGTGGCGGGGTGGGCGCGCCGGCTGAAGGCGCCGGGGGTGGCCGAGGTGTGGGTGCCGCTGTACCTGGGGCTGCTGCTGGTGTGGCCGTCGCAGTGGTCGGGCGAGCGCTTCCTGCTGCCGCTGCTGCCGGTGATGCTGTGCTACGCCGGCGAGGCGCTGCGCGACGCCGCGGCCAGGCTGCGTGCCCCCGCGCTGAAGCGCGCGGTGCCGCTGGCCGCGTCCGCGCTGCTCGTCTTCCTCTCGCTCCCCGGGATGGGCCGCGTGGTGGCCGTCGGGCGCGAGTGCTCGGCGACCTACGCCGCGGGCGAGACCATCCCCTGCATGAACAAGCAGTATCAGGATTTCCTGAAGCTGGCCGAGATGACGGAGGGAAAGCTGCCGCCGGGCTCGGTGGTGCTGTCGCGCAAGGCCACCTTCTTCTACGCGCTCTCGGGGTACCAGAGCCGCACCTACCCGCTCAGCGCCAGCCCCGACACGTTCTTCACCTTCGCGCGGCAGTCGGGGGCGCGCTACGTGGTGCTCGACATGATCCGCGACCTGGCGCCGCTGTACCTGCACCCCGTGGTCTTCGCGCGGCGCGAGGAGTTCTGCGTGGTGAAGGGGCTGATGCTGGAGGAGGCGACCATGCTCCGCATCGAGCGGGGCCCCTCGCCGCCCCCCGGCACGCCCAACAACGTGTTCCGGCTGTGCGACGGGCCGCCGGCGCAGTAGGGCCGGGGACAGGGGACAGGGGACAGGGGACAGGGGACAGTAGGAATACGATGCGAGAAGCCTCACGTCCCGGTGCGGAGTGAGGCTTCTTCGTTTCTGGCAGATGAGAGGGTGTTCCGCGGCGCCGCGAGGGGGCCCTCTCCCTGGCGCTTCGCGCCTGTCCCTCCCCCAAAACAACCGAAACAGCTTGGGGGAGGGGGTGAACTGCGGGCCCCTGCGTGATCTTCCGCTGTCCCCTGTCCCCTGGTTGCGTGAGGGATGCGCGCCCGGAGGGCCGGGACGGTCCGGACCGGGTAGATTGTTGACACGGCAGACCGGGATGATGGTTGACACGGTATAAGAACTTTCACCCGAGCAAAAAGGGGAGAAATGCCGTGGAATCATGCGGACCCGGTGACGGAGCGTTTGCGGTTCGTGGCGATGGTGAAGGAAGGCACGTTTCAGAAGAAAGAGTTGTGCGAGCGCTTCGGCGTGAGCCGGCAGACGGGGCGCGACACGCTGAAGCGGTATGAGGAGAAGGGTGTCGACGGGCTGAAGGACGGCAGCCACGCGCCGCATACGTGCCCACACCGGATCAGTGATGAGATGCGCGAGATTCTCCTGACAGCGCGGCGGGCGCATCCGCACTGGGGGCCACGGAAGATCCTCGACTGGCTGCGCCTGTTCCGCCCGGAGCTCACGCCACCGGCCGCCAGCACGGTGGGTGACCTGTACAGCCGCGAGAAGCTGGTGAAGACTCGCCCCCGCACGCGGAACTGGAGCCACCCGGGTCGCAACCACGTGCGCGTGGGGGAGCCGAACGACCTCTGGACGATGGACTACAAGGGCGACTTCCGGATGGGCGACGGGCAGCGCTGCTATCCGCTCACGATCGCGGATGCCCACACCCGCTTCCTCCTGGTGTGCCACGGGTTCGGCTCGACGGCGCAAGTTGGCGCGCTGGCGGCCGTAGAGCGCGCGTTTCGCGAGTACGGACTGCCGCGGGCGATCCGCACGGACAACGGCGTGCCGTTCTCCACGAAGGCGATCGCCGGGCTGTCTCGCCTGAACATCTGGTGGACGCAGCTGGGCATCGCGCACGACCGGATCGCACCGGGGCATCCCGAGCAGAACGGCTCGCACGAGCGCATGCACCTGACGCTGAAGCAGGCGACTGTCTTTCCACCCGGAGGCGACATGGGGGGCCAGCAGGCGAAGTTCGATAGCTTCCGCGCCGAGTTCGACTTCGAGCGGCCGCACGAGGCGCTCGGGGGGCAGACGCCAGGCTCGCTGTACGTGCGCTCGCCACGAGAGCTCCCCGAGACGCTGCCGGGGCCTGAGTACCCTGGCCATTGCGAGATCCGCCGGGTGCGCGCGAACGGAATCCTGTACTTCAAGAACCAGCAGATCTTCCTGAGCGAGCTGCTGAGCGGCTACGATGTCGCCTTGGAAGAGATCGCCGACGGCATCTGGTCGATCTACTTCTACACGCTGCTCCTGGCGCGGCTCGACGCACGCACCTTCGCTTTGTCCGGCTAAACCCAAGGGGTTTGGGCAAAGCAAAAAAGCTGAAAAACGGCGACGAAGGGAGGGTAGGAAAAACCCTCAAAGTGTCAACCATCATCCCGGTCTGATGTGTCAAGCATCATCCCGGTTGCGCAGACGGCGCCGCGCGCGCATCGAAGCGGGGGTGTCGAGACGAGACCTGGCGCGGCGGTGGCCCGGCGCGGTTGGGCACGGTGGTATCGTGCCCTACCGCGCGCGCAGCCCGGTTCGGCGCCCCGGCGCCGAACACGCCCAAAACCAGCACTTCCATAGACTTCGGATGGACGCGAGGGAACCCGGGCTGGCGCAACGCCGTAACACCGCTGCATGATGTACGGCCTCAACCGAATGCGTCGTAAACCCATCCCACGCACCGAAGGAACGCGGATGCTTCTCAGGGCACGCCCGGCAGTGGCCGGGCTGACGTTTTCGCTCGCCCTGCTGGCCGCGGCGCCCGCCGCCGCGCAGCAGCAGGGGCAGCTCACCGTGGAGCGCATCTTCTCGGGCGAGTTCCGGATGCAGTCGCTTCCCGAAAGCCGCTGGATGGCCGGCGGGCAGCGCTACTCGTACGTGGACGTGGCCGGCGAGCGCACCAACCTCGTCGCCGAAGACGCGCAGACGGGCACCAGGACCATCCTGGTGGACGGCGCCCGCCTGGTCCCCGCCGGGCAGAGCGCCCCGATCCAGATCGAGGACTACGCCTGGAGCGCCGACGAGAAGAAGCTGCTGATCTTCACCAACAGCCAGCCGGTGTGGCGGCAGAACACCAAGGGGCAGTTCTACGTCTACGACCTGGCCAGCCAGCGCCTGACGCCGGTGTCCACCGCGCCCGGCTGGCAGCAGTTCGCCAAGCTGTCGCCCGACGGGAGCAAGGTCGGCTTCGTGCGCGACAACAACCTGTGGGTGAAGGACCTGGCCACCGGCCGCGAGACGCAGCTCACGCGCGACGGGAGCGAGACCATCATCAACGGCACCTTCGACTGGGTGTACGAGGAGGAGCTGGACCTGCAGGACGGGTGGCGCTGGAGCCCCGACGGGCAGCGCATCGCCTTCTGGCGCATCGACGACAACCCGGTGAAGGCGTTCGTCTGGATCAAGGACACCGGCGACAGCTACTCGCAGCCGATCTCGCTGCGCTACCCCAAGGCCGGCTCGCCCAACCCCACGGCCAGGCTGGGCGTCTACGACCTCGGCTCGGGGCGGACGACGTGGCTCCAGACCGGGAACGACTCGTCGGTGTACCTGGCGCGGATGGAGTGGGCGGCCAACCCGGGCGAGCTGATGGTGCAGCGGCTGAACCGCCACCAGAACCGGCTCGACGTGATGCTGGCCGACGCGCGCACCGGCGCCACCCGCACCCTGTTCACCGACACCGACAGCGCCTGGGTGGACGTGGACAACGACCTGTCGTTCATCCGCGGCGGGCGGCAGTTCCTGTGGAGCAGCGAGCGCGACGGCCACAACCACCTCTACCTCTACAACCGCGACGGCACGGTGGCCCGCCAGCTCACGCGCGGGGAGTGGGACGTGACGGAGGTGTTCGGGGTGGACGAGCGCAACGGCCACGTCTACTTCAGCGCCACCGAGCAGGGGCCCGCGCAGCGCCACCTGTACCGCGTGCGGCTGGACGGCGGCGCCCCCGAGCGGCTCACCAGGGAGCCGGGGACGCACTCGGTGCAGCTCAGCGCCGAGACGCCGTACTACCTCGACACCTGGTCGCGCGCCGGCACGCCGCCGGTGATCCGCCTGCACCGCACCGACGGCACGCTGGTGCGCACGCTGGTGGAGAACGCGCCGGCGCGGCAGCAGCTCGAGCGCGCGGGCACCACCCCCGTGGAGTTCTTCAACTTCCGCACGAGCACGGGGACGCAGCTGAACGGCTGGATGATCAAGCCGGCCAACTTCGACCCGAGCAGGAAGTACCCGGTGCTGCTGTACGTGTACGGCGGCCCCGGCTCGCAGACGGTGACCGACGCCTGGGGCGGGAGCCGCTACCTGTGGCACCAGCTGCTGGCGCAGCAGGGGTACATCGTGGTGAGCGTGGACAACCGCGGCACCGGCGCACGCGGGCGCGACTTCAAGAAGCAGGTGTACCTGAACCTGGGCGCGATGGAGGCGGCCGACCAGATCGAGACGGCGCGCTGGATGGCGCAGCAGCCGTACGTGGACGCCAGCCGCATCGGGATCTGGGGGTGGAGCTACGGCGGCTACGTGACGGCGTTCACGCTGATGCAGGAAGGCAGCCCCTTCAAGGCGGGGATCGCGGTGGCGCCGGTGGCCGACTGGCGGCTGTACGACACCATCTACACCGAGCGCTTCATGCGCACCCCGCAGGAGAACCCGCAGGGGTACGACCGCGGCAGCCCGGTGAAGCACGCCGCGCGGCTGCGCGCGAAGATGCTGGTGGTGCACGGCACGGGCGACGACAACGTGCACTTCCAGAACAGCACGCAGCTGGTGGACGCCCTGCAGGCGGCCAACAAGCAGTTCGACTTCATGATGTACCCCGACCGCAACCACGGCATCGCCGGCGGCCGCAGCGTGCATCTGTACACGATGATGACGAACTGGGTGAAGGAAAACCTCTGATCCGAGGTACGGAGGTACGGAGGTACGGAAGTGCGCCGGCTCTCGCTCGAGGGCCGGCGCACTGGCGTTTGGGCGAGGCTTTTGAACCGCATGAACGCAGAGCATCGGAGGAAAGGGAGTCAGGGGGAGAACGTCGTCGCGGTTCTCCCCCTGACTCCCTTCCCTCCGATGCTCGCGGCGAAGCCGCCCACGCAGTTCGACAGCCGCTGTCTCGCACCTTCGCACCTTCGCACTTTCGCACTTTCGCACTTTCGCACTTTCGCACTTTCGCACTT
>DASWMA010000003.1:0-28765 GCA_036399995.1 Longimicrobium sp.
TGCCGGGGCGCGCCACCTGCCCGGTGATGAGGGCGGTGCGCTGCACCCGGAAGTTGCCGATCGTGGGGACGTAGATCCCGTCGGAGGGCTGCAGCACGAAGGCGCGCCCGCGCTCGCCGGTCGCTTCCTCCCGCGAGAAGGTGATGACCCGGCGCACGTGGTTCCCCTCGAAGCGCGTCACCCGCAGCGTGTCGGCCGCGCCCGAGGGGAAGCCCCCCGCGCCGTTGGCGATGAACAGCAGCTCGGCCAGCGACTCGCCGCGCCGGTACTCGTAGCCGCCGGGGAACTGCACCCGGCCGAAGATGTCCACCCGCTCGTCGATGGTGGGCACCACCAGCGCGTCACCCTCGCGCAGCGTGGGGTTGGCGCTCACGTCGCCCAGCTGGTTGAAGCGGATCAGGTCGACCGGCACGGTCTCGCCGGCACGCCGCAGCGTCACGTTGCGCCGCCGCACCCCCTCCACCGGGCGGGCGGCGCCGCCCACCACCTCGCTCACCCGGGTGGCGGCGGTGGCCACGCGCACGCCGGGGCGCTCCACGTCGCCCACCACGTACACCTTGAACGAGCGCACCTGCGACAGCGACAGGTGCACGTC
This sequence comes from Longimicrobium sp., assembly GCA_036399995.1. Taxonomy (GTDB): domain Bacteria; phylum Gemmatimonadota; class Gemmatimonadetes; order Longimicrobiales; family Longimicrobiaceae; genus Longimicrobium. The sequence goes on from DASWMA010000003.1 coordinate 596, forward strand.
CACGTTGCGGTAGTAGCGCGCCACCACCTGCCGCACGCGCTGCTCGGCCTGCTCCAGGTTCAGCCCGCCCACGGTGGCGATCCCCACCGAGGGGATCACCACGGTTCCCTCGGGGCCCACCGGCAGCGTGTAGAGGTGGTTGAAGTCGCCGAAGATGGCCACCGCCACCCGGTCGCCGGCGCCCAGCACGTAGGTGCGGCCCACCGGGGCGTCCAGGAGCGGTCCCTCCTCGTCGCCCACGGTGGAGGTCTGGCGCGACCCCGGGGGGGCCACGCTGTCGCGGGCGGTGGCGGGCTGCGCGGGCACGCCGGTCTGCGCCGCCAGCGGCGCGGCGCAAAGCAGCAGTGCGGCCACGGCGGCGGGCCAGCTCCGCCGGGGCCGGGTACGGGTCGGTCTATGCACGGATCGCCTGGCGGTACGGTCAGGGGGGCGGCGTGCCGCCCCCCGCACAAGGCAGGGCACCCGGCCCTGCGCGCGTCGCGCGCGGGCGGAGTGCCGCGAAAAAGTCACAAACTCAATGATGATAAAGCGCTGCGGCGGCTGCGGCAACCCGCGCGCCAGTTGCGGGTCCGCGCGGCCGCCGCTATTCTCCCCCGCTTTACTGACGCGCTCCCGGCGCGTCGCGTCACCGGCGGATTTCCACCCAGCAGGGAACGAATGCATATCGCAGTGATCGGGAGCGGGTACGTGGGGCTGGTCGCCGGCGCGTGCCTGGCCGAGACGGGCAACGACGTGGTGTGTGCCGACATCGACGCCGGGAAGATCGAGCGCCTGAACCGGGGCGAGCTCCCGATCTACGAGCCGGGGCTGGAGCCGCTGGTGGAGCGCAACCTCCAGGAGGGGCGGCTGCGCTTCACCACCGACGTGGCGGGCGCGGTGCGCGAGGCCGAGGTGATCTTCATCGCGGTGGGCACCCCGCCGGGCGAAGACGGCTCGGCCGACCTGCAGCACGTGCTGGCGGTGGCCGGCACCATCGGCCGCAACCTGCCGGCCGAGGGCCCCGAGAAGATCGTGATCACCAAGAGCACCGTGCCGGTGGGCACCGCCGACAAGGTGCGCGAGGCGATCCGCCGCCACACCGACCGCCCCTTCCACGTCTGCTCCAACCCCGAGTTCCTGAAGGAAGGGGCGGCCGTCCAGGACTTCCTGAAGCCCGACCGCGTGGTGGTGGGGGTCGACAGCGAGCACGCCCGCGAGCGGCTGGCCGAGCTCTACGCGCCCTTCGTGCGCACGGGCAACCCGATCCTGTTCATGGACATCGCCTCGGCCGAGATCACCAAGTACGCGGCCAACGCCATGCTGGCCACGCGCATCTCGTTCATGAACATGGTGGCGCGCCTGTGCGAGAGCGTGGGCGCCGACGTGAACCTGGTGCGCGCGGGGATCGGCAGCGACGCCCGCATCGGGCCGTCGTTCCTGTTCGCCGGCATCGGCTACGGCGGGAGCTGCTTTCCCAAGGACGTGAAGGCGCTGGTGCACACGCTGCAGGCGCGCGGCATCGACGCGGGGATCCTGGAGGCGGTGGAGCACGTGAACGCCGGGCAGAAGGGGCTGCTGGTCGAGCGCGTGCGCGAGGTGTACGGCGACGACCTGACCGGCCGCACCTTCGCGGTGTGGGGGCTGGCCTTCAAGCCCGAGACCGACGACATGCGCGAGGCGCCGTCGCTCACCATCGTCCGCGCCCTGGCGCAGGCCGGCGCCCGCGTCCGCGCGCACGACCCCGAGGCGCGCCACGAGGCGCCGCGCTACTTCGCCGACCTGATGGAGACCGGCGCGCTGGAGCTGTGCGAGCGCAACTACGACTGCCTGGAAGACGCCGACGCGCTGCTGGTGCTGACCGAGTGGTCGCCGTACCGCGTTCCCGACTTCGAGCGCATCCGCTCGCTGCTGAAGGAGCCGGTGGTGTTCGACGGGCGCAACCTGTGGGATCCGCAGCGGATGGCGGAGCTGGGCTTCCGCTACCTGTCGGTGGGGCGTTCGCCGGCCGAGCCGGCCGATGCGCCGGCGGCGGCCTGAGGCGATGCGGATCCTGATCACCGGCGCGGCCGGGTTCCTGGGGTCGCACCTGGCCGACCGCTTCCTGGCCGAGGGGCACCAGGTGGTGGGGATGGACAACTTCATCACCGGCCACCCCGACAACATCGCGCACCTGATCGGCCGGCCCGACTTCCTGTTCGTGCAGCACGACGTCACGAACTACATCTACGTGGACGGGCCGCTCGACGGGGTGCTGCACTTCGCCTCGCCGGCCTCGCCCGTCGACTACCTCGAGAAGCCGATCCAGACGCTGAAGGTGGGCTCGCTGGGCACGCACAAGGCGCTGGGGCTGGCCAAGGCCAAGGGCGCGCGCTTCCTGCTGGCGTCCACCAGCGAGGTGTACGGCGACCCGCTGGTGCACCCGCAGCCCGAGAGCTACTGGGGGAACGTGAACCCGGTGGGGCCGCGCGGCGTGTACGACGAGGCCAAGCGCTTCGCCGAGGCGATGACCATGGCCTACCACCGCTTCCACGGGGTGGAGACGCGCATCGTGCGCATCTTCAACACCTATGGCCCGCGCATGCGCCCGGGCGACGGCCGGGTGGTCTCCAACTTCATCGTGCAGGCGCTGCGCGGCGAGCCGCTGTCGGTGTACGGCGACGGGAGCCAGACGCGCTCGTTCTGCTACGTGGACGACCTGGTGGACGGGATCTTCCGGCTCTTCCACTCCGACCGCGCCGAGCCCACCAACATCGGCAATCCCGACGAGTTCACCGTGCGCGAGCTGGCCGAGAAGGTGATCGCCATGACGGAGAGCGCCTCGGGGATCGACCAGCGGCCCCTGCCGGAAGACGACCCCAAGGTGCGCCGCCCCGACATCACCTCGGCGCGCGGGGTGCTGGGGTGGGAGCCGCGGGTGACGCTGGACGCGGGGCTGGCGCGCACCATCCCCTACTTCCGCACGATGGTGCAGAACCTCGACTCCACCTCGCGCACGCTGTAAGGGCGAGCAGCCCGTCCGCGCAGCCCGCCGGAGCCGCCCCCGCCCGCGACACACGCGGCGGCCGCGGCCCAGGCGGGCGGTCGGCGTCAGGGGGTACGGAGGTGCGGAGGTGCGGAGGTGCGGAGGTGCGGAGGTGCGGAGTGCGGAGTGCGGAGTGCGGAGTGCGGAGTGCGGCGTACGTCTGATGATGCACGGCAGCCGATGCCCACAGCCTCGCGCAGTTTGCGAGGCTTCCCGTAGTTGTTGCTGCGGCTTCAGCCGCCGGTGCGATAGTCTGCGGAGGGTGCCAGTGATGGGGATCGGCGGGGATCAGAGTCGTTGCCGCGGCTTCGGCCGTCGGTGCGATGCCGGGTGCCGCTGAGAGTTTGCGGAGGGCGCCGGTGATGGGGATCAGCGGGCGATCGGGTCGATCGACCGACGACGGATGACGAAAGCGAGCCGGTTCATGCGCGACCAGGGAGCGAGCGGGTGAAGGTGATCGTGACGGGGGCAGCCGGGTTCATCGGCAGCCACTTCGTGGAGCGCATGCTGGCGCGCGGAGCGCGGGTGGTGGGGATCGACAACTTCGACCCGTTCTACGCACCCCGGGTCAAGCGCCGCAACCTGCAGGCGGCGCTGGCGTCGGACCGTTTCGCGCTGGTGGAGGCCGACATCCGCGACTGCGCCGGGCTGGTCGACGCCGTCGCGGCGGCGGGGGGCGAGGGCGCCGACGCGGTGGTGCACTTGGCCGCGCGCGCGGGGGTGCGCCCCTCCATCGCCGAGCCGCTGCTGTACTCGCAGGTGAACCTCGACGGCACCGTGTGCGTGCTCGAGATGGCCCGCGCGCTGGGGATCACCCGCTTCGTGTTCGGCTCCAGCAGCAGCGTGTACGGCAACAACGCCCGCGTCCCCTTCGCCGAGAGCGATCCCGTGGACGGGCCGATCTCGCCGTACGCGGCCACCAAGCGCGCCGGCGAGCTGCTCTGCCACACCTATCACCACCTGTACGGGGTGTCGGTGGCGTGCGTGCGCTTCTTCACCGTCTACGGCCCGCGCCAGCGTCCCGACCTGGCCATCCACTCGTTCGCGCGGCGGATGAGCGCGGGAGAGCCGATCACCCTGTTCGGCGACGGCAGCTCGCAGCGCGACTACACCTACGTGGACGACATCGTGGACGGCACCGAGGCCGCGCTGGCGTTCACCGCGGGCGAGCCCCGGTTCGACATCTTCAACCTGGGCGAGAGCCGGACCACCACCCTGCTGCGGCTGGTGGAGCTCCTTTCGTCGGCGCTGGGGGTGGAGCCGCGCGTGGTGTGGGAGCCGCCGCAGCCGGGTGACGTGGAGCGCACCTACGCCGACGTCTCCAAGGCGCGCCGCGAGCTGGGATACGCCCCGCGCGTGCCGGTGGAAGACGGCATCCCGCGCTTCGTGGAGTGGTTCCGCGCGCAGGAGTGATACCCGTCGCAGAGCCTGGTTCGGGATCAGGACAGGTTGAAATCTCGCGCAGGGTCATCAGAGTCAGCAGAGGCTGCTTCGGGTGTTCTGCTGACTCTGCTGGCTCTGCGTGAGACATCTTCGCTGGTCCGAATCCGAAGGACGTGCCTCACGCAGAGCAGCAGAGGAAGCAGAGAACACCAATCTCCTCTGCGTTCTCTGCTGCTCTGCATGAGATTCCTCAGCCCTGGAACCGGAACGATGTCCGGCAACGTCGTATGAGCCGGGCGCGGGGTTGCTGGCAGCGCCGGATGCCCGCTAGCTTTGGCCCGGCCGCGGCTCGCGTGAACCGCTTCGCCGGGCGCGGGTTACGCCCCGCGGGAGGCGTTCCCGGGCGCCCCTTCCGGCACCCGCCGGCCGCCGGCGGGCCGCGGGGTTCCGGCTTCGGCACGGCCCCTCCGCGCCCGCGTCGTTCGCCACCCGCCCACCGTTCGCCGGGACCCTGTTCCGGCCAGCCCCGATCCCAGAGCCGCATGAACACCGCGCAGACCGTTCCGTTCGCCCAGCCCAGGATCGTGGAGAAGCCGTGGGGCCGCGAAGTGTGGTACGCCCACGAAGACCGTTACGCGGGGAAGATCCTCGAGGTCACGCGCGGCCACGCGCTGTCGCTGCAGAAGCACGAGCGCAAGCAGGAGACGATGTACCTGCAGTCGGGCCGGCTGCGGTTCCACTTCAACGGCGCCGAGGTGGAGATGCTCCCCGGGCAGTGCATCACCGTGCGCCCGGGCGACGTGCACCGCATGGAGGCGCTGGAGAACTCGGTGCTGCTGGAGGTGAGCACCCCCGAGCTCGACGACGTGATCCGCCTGGAGGACCGCTACGGCCGCTCCTGAGGGCGGCGTCCCCGCGCACCGCGCGGGGAACCACCGGGCGGGCGCGGGGTTCAGACGGAACGTGCCGCCCCGACGGGCTCAACCCACTCGCACCACGCGATGCCGATCACCATCCTGGCCCTCCTCCCCCACTACCTCCCCGGCTACAAGTCGGGGGGGCCGGTGCGGAGCGTGGAGAACATCGTGGAGCAGCTGGGCGAGTTCACCTTCATGATCGTGACCCGCGACCGCGACCCGGGCGACCGGGTGGCGTTCCCCGACGTGGACGCCGGCCACTGGTACCAGGTGGGGAAGGGGCGGGCGATCTATCTGGCCCCCGCGTCGCTGCGCGCCCTGGCCATGCGCCGGGTGATCCGCGGCACCCGCCACGACGTGCTGTACCTCAACAGCCTGTTCAATCCCTCGTTCACCCTGGTGCCCCTGCTGCTGCTGCGCCTGCGCGCCATCCCGCAGGCCGCGGTGGTGCTGGCCCCGCGCGGCGAGCTGCACCCCGGCGCGCTGAACACGGGCGACTGGCACGGCCTGCTCCCCGCGCGGCTGGCGGCGCGCCTCGCCTCGCCGCGCAAGCTCAAGAAGCTGGCGTACATCGCGGTGACGCGGGCGCTGCGGCTGTACCGCGGGGTCACCTGGCAGGCGTCGAACCCCGAAGAGGCCGAGCAGATCCGCCGGCACATGGGGGCCGGGGTGACGGTGGTGGTGGCCCCCGACCTGGCCAAGGCGCCCCCCGCCGCGCCGGCCGAGGTGCGCGCCAAGCCGGCCGGCACGCTGCGGGTGGTGTGGCTGTCGCGCATCGACGCCAAGAAGAACCTCGACGGCGCCATCGCCGCGCTGGCGGGGGTGAGGGGGAAGGTCAGCTTCGACATCTACGGCCCGGTGGACGACGACCGCTACTGGGCCCGCTGCCGCGCCGCCCTGGACCGGCTTCCCCCGGGCGTCACCGCGCGCTACCACGGCCCCGTGCCGCACGAGTGGGTCCCCGAGGTGTTCCGCGGGCACGACCTCTTCCTCTTTCCCACCTGGGGCGAGAACTACGGCCACGTGGTGCCCGAGGCGCTGGTGCACGGCTGCCCGGTGCTGGTGAGCGACCGCACCCCCTGGCGCGGGCTGGCCGCCGGCGGCGCCGGGTGGGACCTTCCCCCCGAAGACGTGGAGGGGATGCGCGCGGTGCTGCAGCGGTGCGTGGACATGGGCGAGGACGAGTACCGCGCCCTGTCGCGCTCGGCGGCCGAGTACGGCCGCGCCCGCTGCCTCGACGAAGACCCGGTGCGCTCCACCCGCGAGCTGTTCCTGGCCGCCAGCGGCCACCCTCCCCCGTCGCCGCGCGCGCCGCGGCGCGCGCTCGCCCCGCATGGCTGAAGGCCCGGGCGCGCGGGGCCGCCGCCCGCGCGTGACCCTGTTCGTGCACGACCTGGCCGCCAACCCCATCGTGCGCGCGTCGCCGCTGGCGCAGGCGCTGGAGCGCGACTTCGAGGTGGAGATCGTGGGGCTGCTCCATTCGGGCGACGCCGTGTACGCGCCCTTCCGCGACCGCTACGACTTTCGCACCCTGCGCTGCGCCCCCGGGCTCCCCGCGGTGCTGGCGGCGGCGCCGCGGCTGGCGCGCATGGCCACCGGCGACGTGCTGTACGCCTGCAAGCCGCTTTTCTCCACCCTCCTCCCCGCCGTGCTGGCCGCGCGCCGCGGGGCGCGGCGGCTCCTGCTCGACGTGGAAGACGACGAGTGGGCGTCGACCATCGTGGACCAGCGGGCCCCCGGCGTGCGCGGCGTGCTGCAGCGGCTGGCCGACACGCACGGGGTGAAGGCGCGCCTGGCACACCCCCTGACCCGCCGTGCCGCCGCCGTCACCGTCTCCACGCGCGCGCTGCAGCGGCGCCACGGCGGCACCCTGCTGCGCCACGGCCCCGACGCCGGGCACTTCGACCCCGCGCGCCCCGGGATGGAGCCTCGCGACGCCGTGCGCCGCCGCCTGGGGCTGCCGCGGGAACGCCGGATCGCCCTCTTCGCCGGGCGGCCGCGGCCGCAGAAGGGGTGGGCGACGCTGCTGGACGCGCTGGAGCTTCCCGCCGCGGCCGGGTGGGACCTGGCCTTCGCGGGCCCCGCCGGGGCGCCCGAGCGCGAGGCGGCGCGGCGGCTGGGCGGGCGCTTCCACGCGCTGGGGCTGGTGGGCAACCACGAGATGCCCGCGCTGCTGGCCGCCGCCGACGCCGTGCCCGTGCCGCAGCGCGACGAGCCGTTCACCCGCGGGCAGCTCCCCGCCAAGGCGCTGGAGGCCATGGCGATGGGGGTGCCGGTGATCGCCACCCGCGTGGGCGACCTTCCCGAGATCCTGGGCGAGGGCGAGCGCGGCTGGCTGGTGCCCCCCGGCGACGCCCCGGCGCTGGCCGACGCGCTGGCCGCCATCGCGGCGGACCCGTCCCTCGCCGCGCGCCGCGGCGCCGCGGCGCGGCAGTGGTACCTGCTGGAGGCCAGCGTGGACGCCATCCGGGCGCGCCTGGTCCCCCTCGTGGCGCGGGTGCTGGGGTGGTGACGGAGCCGGCACGGGCCCCGGCGGGCGCGCCGGCGGGCGAGGTGCGCGTGGCCGTGTGCGTGGCCACCTACCGCCGCCGCACCGAGCTGGCTGCGCTGCTGGAGAGCCTGGGCGCGCTGCGGATCCCCGCCGGGGTCGGCGTCTGGCTGTGCGTGGTCGACAACGACCGCGAGGGGAGCGCGGGCGCCGTGGCCGAGGCGGCGCGCGCGCGGCTGCCGTTCCCGCTGGACTACGCCGTCGAGCCCGAGCGCAACATCTCGCTGGCCCGCAACCGCGGGGTGGCGCGCGCGCTGGCGCTGGGCGCCCGCTTCGTGGCCTTCGTGGACGACGACGAGGTGGTGCACCCCGGCTGGCTGGCGGCGCTGCTCGACGCGCAGGCGCGCTTCGGCGCCGACGCGGTGGTGGGAACGGTGCTGCCGCGGATGGACGCCGCCGCGCCGGCGTGGGCCGCGCGCAGCGGCCTGTACGCGCAGCGCCACCGCGCGGCGGGAACGCCGCTGCGCACCGCCGCCACCAACACCGCGCTGGTGTCGCGGCGCCTGCTCGAGTCCGTGCCGGGCCCGTTCGACCCCGGCTTCGGGCTCAGCGGCAGCGGCGACTCGCTCTTCTTTACCCGTTGCGTGCGCGAGGGCGCGCGGGTGGTGTCTGCCCCCGACGCGGTGGTGGAGGAGTGGTGCCCCCCGGCGCGGCTTCGCCCGGGGTGGGTGCTGCGGCGCGCCTTCCGCGTGGGGAACGGCGCGGTGTGGGTGGAGCGTGCGCTGGGCCCGAAGGGCCGGCTGGGGTGGCGGGTGGCGGCCGCCACCGCGCGCCTGCTCGGCTCGGCGGCCATCCTCCCCTTCGCCACGCTGCTCGGCCGGGCCATGGCGATGCGGGCGCTGTGGGGCGTGTGCTACGGCGCCGGGTGCATGGCGGGGCTGGCCGGCTACCGCTATCCCGAGTACCAGGTGCTGGACCGCTGACACCGCAACCGGCCGATGAGCCGACGTTCCACGAAGACGGGGAACGATGTCGTCGCGAGGCCGGCCAGGCCGCAACGTCGGACCGCACGACCCGTTGCAGGCCGAAGGATCCGCAGCCCGCCGCCGCGCCGTACCAGTGACGGCGGCAAGCCTGTACGCGGATGGGTCCTGAGCCGCCCGCGGCGGGGGGGCGGCATTCCGGACCGGGCCCCCTCGTCGGTAAACCCGGCCGCGGCGCTGGCGCGCGGGAGCGATCCGGGCGGTGCGCCGCGGCGCGCGGGTCCGCACCGGGGGCCTGTGCGGCGGAGGCCGGCGGCTTCCCCGCGATCGACGGCAGCCGGATGACGATGGGTGCGCGACGCGGCGCGAGTGCCGCCGTCACGACATCTCGGGTCGCGCGTTCTAACGAGCACTGGACAAAATGCCGGGTCGCGAGCGGGCGTACAGCCACCATGAACGGTTGTTGATGGCGAACGGAGAAGGGACGGGGAGCCAGGAGCGGAGCCGCGCGGCGGCCGCGCAGGCCGACGAGGCCGACGCGCCGCCCGTGCCGGTGCTGCGCTCGCTGCTGGCGCGGCGCGGCAACGCCCGCGGCATCGTGTACTACCTGGGCGGGTCGGCCGCGCCGGCGCTGCTGGCGCTGCTGTGCATCCCGCGCATCGCCGGGGCGCTGGGCCCCGCGCGCTTCGGCATCCTGGCGCTGGCGTGGACGGTGGTGGGGTATGCCACCTTCCTGCACCTGGGGCTGGGGCGCGCGGTGTCGCAGGGCACCGCAGCGCGTGGCGCCCGCGCCGGGGAGCTGCGCGCCACGGTGTGGACCGCGCTGCTGATCACGCTGGTGATGGGCACCACCGGCGGCGCCCTGGTCTTTCTCCTGGCGCCGGCGCTGGTGCGGCTGCTCCAGGTGCCTGCCGCCATGACCGGCGAGGCCACCGCCGCCTTCCGCGTGCTGGCGCTGGTCTTTCCCCTCACCGTCACGCAGCCGGTGCTCACCGGGGTGCTGGAGGCGCGCCGCCGCTTCGGCCGGCTGAACGCGGCCCTGCTCCCCGGCGCGCTGGTGACCTTCGTGGGGCCGGTGGTGGCGCTGTCGTTCACCCACGGGCTGGTGCCGCTGGTGTGGGTGCTGGCCGCGGGGCGGGCGCTCACCTGGAGCGTCGTGCTCACGCTGTGCATGCGCGAGGCGCCCGAGCTGCGCGCCGGGCCCGCCTTTCACCGCGGCCAGGCGCGCGCGCTGCTGCGCTACGGCGGGTGGACCACGGTGAGCGCGGTGGTGTCGCCGCTGCTGGTGTACCTGGACCGCTTCGTCATCGGCGCCGTGCTCTCGGCCGCCGCGGTGGCGTACTACGCCAGCGCGCAGGAGGTGGCGCTGCGCATGGGGATGGTGTCGGGCGCGGTGGTGGGGGTGCTCTTCCCCGCCTTCGCCGGCGCGGGGCACCGGGGCGTGCGCCTGGCCCACCTGCTGGAGAGCGGGGTCGACGCGGTGCTGGGCCTGATGCTGCCGCTGGCGCTGCTGCTGGCCGCCGGCGCCGAGACGCTGCTGGGGGTGTGGCTGGGGGGCGAGTACGCGGCGCAGGGCGCGCACGTGCTGGCCTGGCTCTCGTTCGGGCTGGTGGTGAACGGGCTGGCCAAGCTCCCCTCGGCGCTGCTGCAGGCGGTGGGGCGCCCGGACCTCACGGCGCGGCTGCACCTGGTGGAGCTCCCCGCCTTCGTGCTGCTGCTGGGCGGCTGCGTGTGGACGTGGGGGATCCGCGGCGCGGCGGTGGCGTGGGTGGCGCGCGTGACCGCCGACGCGCTGGCGCTGTACGTGATCACCGTGTACCGGGTGCCCGAGTGCCGCAGGGCGGCGGCACGCGCCGCGGTGGTGGCCGGGTGCGCCGCCGCCGGCGTGGGGATGATCCGCCTGACCGCGTCGCCACTGCTGCGCGTCGCGGTGCTGGCGGAGGCCGCCGCGGCGCTGGTGTGGGCGCTGGGCCGCATCCTGCACCGGCGCGCGGGGGTGGTGGCGGCGTCGTCGCCCTCCCCCCTTCCCGCGGGGCAGCCGTGACGGCCGCTCCGGCCGGCCGCCGGGGAACGCACCGCGGCGCGCAACCTCGCCCGGAGCGCGGCGGCGGGACCCGCCCGCACCGGCCGTCGACGTTCGTCGTGGAGAATCAGGAGACGTTCCTCAACCCGGCGCGCCTGGCGTGATCGACTTTCACAACCACCTCCTCCCCGGCGTGGACGACGGCGCCGCCAGCGAGGAAGAGTGCCGCGACGGGATGGCGGCGATGTACGAGCAGGGGGTGCGCTGCATCGTCACCACCCCCCACTTCTCGTCGTCGGCCTCTACCCACCCCGGCGAGCTGGCCGCCTACCTGGCGCGGCTCGAGCCCGCGTGGGAGCAGGCAAAGCGGGTGGCGGCCGGGTTCCCCGGGCTGCGGCTGGAGCGGGGCGTGGAAGCCGCGCTCGACACCCCGGAGCCCGATTTCGCCAACCCGCTCCTGCGGCTGGCGGGCACCGAGTTCGTGCTGGTGGAGTTCCCGTTCATGCAGGTGCCGCCCAACGGGGGTACCGCGCTGTTCCAGATGGGGCTGCGCGGCTGGCGCCCGGTGGTGGCGCACCCCGAGCGCTACTCCAACACGGCCAGCAACCTCTCCGACGTGGCCGAGTGGCGGAAGATGGGGGCGCTGGTGCAGGTGAACTCGGGGTCGCTGCTGGGGCGCTACGGCGAGCGGCCCGAGCGCCTGGCGTGGCGGCTGCTGCGGCGGGGGATGGTCGACTTCGTGTGCAGCGACTACCACGCCCGCGGCCGCCCCCACGTGGCCGAGGCGCGCGCCGAGCTGGAGCGCCGGGGCGGCGCCGAGCAGGCTCGCCTGCTGACCGAGACCAACCCCGCGCGCATGCTGGCCGGCGAGGCCCCGCACCCCGTTGCGGCGCTGGAGGAGGTGGTGCCGATGTGGTCGCGGATGCTGGGGAAGCTGCGCGGCCGGGGCTGACCCGCTTCGCACGGTTCGGTGCGGGATCGAGATCCGCCGGATGGCTCACGCAGAGCAGCGGAGAACGCAGAGGAACTTCGCCGTTCTCCGCGGTCTCCGCTGCTCTGCGTGAGATTCCTCCATACGAAGGGACGGAGACAGGGTAGACTGCGAGCAGTCTGCGTGTCTCCGTCCCTTTTTCGTGGCCCACCTTCGCCAGACGTCCGTCAGCGGGGGACGGGTCGGAAGCCGCGTCCGCCGGCGCCGCCCTGCTCCCCCATCCTTTCGCGGCTCACCCGGGCTGCGCGCCGTCCACCCTGCGGGCACGCATCGACACCGAGAACACCTTGTCGGGAACACGCGGGAAGGGGGCGTAGGACCCCTTCAGCGGACGCTGGGTGTAGATGGCGCACATCGTGTTCGACACGTGGTACAGCTTGCCGCGTTTGTCCGGCGGGCAGCCGTCCAGGATCCCCGCCAGCACCGACCAGCGCACCAGCTCGGGGGTGAAGGCGTAGTCGTGCCACACGATCACCGAGTTCTCGTCGCGCAGCAGGTTGAACACGTTGGCCGTGTCGCTGCGCACGCCCTCGTAGGCGTGGTCGCCGTCCACGAAGATGAGGTCGAAGCGCTCGCCCAGCTTCGAGAAGTCGTAGGTGCGCGAGTTGTGCTCGATGTACCGGATGTTGGGGATCCCCTCCGAGAAGAAGCGGTGCGTCTTCTCGAACCCGCTGCCGGGGGCGAAGGCGCCGATCTCTTCCATCTCCCGCGCCGAAAGGCTGAGGGAGGTGCACGAAGCCGCCACCGACGCCACGTTCGCCACGCTCTCGCCGCGCCAGGTGCCGATCTCGAAGTACCGGCACTCCGGGTATCCGCGCGCGAGCGCCTTCAGGAGCGCCAGGTCGACCGGAAGCGAGGTGCCGCCGAGAAAGCTGTAGGGGTCCACCACCTCGTCGAAATCGGGGAACAGCTCGAGCAGGTCCACGGTGGGGAGGCCCTGGGTAAGGCCGTGCACCCGCGCCACGTAGTCCTGCTTGTTCTTTTCGTCGAGGGGGTTGAGAATCGTGGTGGGGTATCTGACGAGCCCCCGGAGCGCGGACGCGATCCGGGGAAGCTTCGCGGCGAGCGACATTCCGTTTTCTCCTCCGGCATCGTGCCGTGCGGCCAGTTGGTTCAGGTGGTGCCGCGGCGAACCGGTAGGGCGGCATCCGAGCAAGGGCGACAACGTACCCCCCGCCCCCCACGGGCAGCAAGGCGCGCCGTTCGACCGCTTGCGGAGGTCCGATCCGCGATCCAGGTGGATCGAAACTCACATGCAGCGCAGCAGGGGCGGCGGAGAGCACGACGACTCTCCCGCCTTGTCCGCCACGGAGGGTCGGTTCAGGATCGGCGGATCGGAGTCGCACGCGGAGCGTGATACGATGTTGCCGGAAATCGTTCCGGTTTCCAGGACTGGAGAATCTCACGCAGAGCAGCAGAGAAGCAGAGAAGATTGGTTGTTCTCTGCTTCCTCTGCTGCTCTGCCGTGAGACATGTCCTTTGGCCGCCGAGCGACGGGGCCGCGGAGGAAGCATCCCCCGCGGCCCCGTCTCGCCGTCGGACCAGTCGTCGCGCTCAGCGCACGGGGGTGCGGCGCAGCGGGCGGAATTCGAAGCCGAGGGTGTGGTTGGTGACGTTCACCGCCTTGTCGCGGTCGTGCCACCCCGACGAGAAGTTCTGGAAGAGGTAGTTGTACCGCTTCCCCACCGTCCACTCGCCCGTCAGCTCGTAGGCGCCCAGCACCGCGCCCAGCCGCGCGCCGCCGAACACGCTCACGTCGTGCCCGCGGTAGCGCCGGACGCGGCTCTCGGGCGTGTCGATGTACGCGTCGTCGGCCCAGCGGATGCGGCCCAGGAAGAGCCCGGCGCGCACCCGCGGCCCCAGCCAGTCGCCGCCCAGGAACTGCGACGAGGCGCCGGGGCCGATCGCCGCGCCCAGCACCTGCCCGCGCTGCGTGTACCCCTGCGCCACGCTGCGGCTGGCGTACCAGCTTCCCATCGGCCCCAGCCGGTAGGTGGAGCTCTGCTCCAGGTAGGTCAACTCGCCGCGCAGGGCCAGGGCGCCGCGTCCGGCACGCCCGGCCCACCCCGCGCCCAGCGTGAACCCCTGCGTGTGCTGCGGAGCCTCCAACAGGTCGCGCAGCGAGCCGGGAAGCTGGTGGCGCCCCCACTCGGCATACACCTCCACCCCCTCGCCGGGCACCACGTAGCGCGCGAACAGCGACATCACCTGCTCGGCCTCGGCCGCGCGCGTGGTGTCGCCCGTGGCGCCGCGGCGCGTCAGCACGTCGGCGGCGTGGCCGGCCACGTCGCCCCACCCGCCCACCGGGGCGTACACGGCGCGCGCGGCGCCCACCGTGAGCCCGGCGCCCGGGGTGAGCGCCAGCACCGCCGCGCTCAGCGAGCGCCGCCCCCGCCCCCCGGCCGAGTCCCACTCCGAGGCCGAGAGGGCGCCCACCATCCACCGCGCCTCCAGCAGCCCCAGCGGCGTGCGCACGGGGCTGGCGGTGGCCAGGAAGGCATGGGGCACCCCGGCCGCGTTGTCGCTCAGCACCAGCGCGTTGCGCATCCCCGGCCCCCACCACTGCGACTCGGTGGAGGCGCCGCCCGTCACCTTCCCCGCCACCAGCGCCACCGTGGACTGCCCCGGCTCCACGCGGCGCACGCGCGCGCCGCCGTAGCGGTAGGGAAGGTCCACCGCGTTGCGCCCCGTCTGCCAGGGGGGGGTGAAGCGGCCGCGCTGCGCCGAGTCCCACGCCACGGGGAGGAGGCCGTCGAACTCGCGGTTCTGCGACACCACCACCTCGGGGGCCAGCACCACCAGCAGCGGCCCGGTGCGCGCCGCGAACCCCGCGCGCACCCGCGCGCTGGCGCCGCGCCCGGCCCACAGCGCGCCGTCGTTCAGCGAGAAGGGGATGCGCGAGTTGTACACCACCCGCGTCTCGGGCCCCACCACCGACGCGGCCGGGCCCTCGCGCAGCACCGTGCCCGAGAGCGAGCGGATCATGAACCCCTCCAGCGGCGCGTCGCCCAGCAGCTGCGCGGCGCGCCAGCGGTCCTCGCCGCCCGAGGCGGCGGCCAGCACGGGCACGCGGCGGGGCGCCGAAAGCGAGTCGGCGCGCGCGGGAAGGGGGGCGCCGGGCACGGCCTGCGCGGCCAGGGCGGGGGCACACCCCAACGCGAGCGCGGTACAAGCGGTATACAGGACGGCGCGATGCAACGGGAGCACTCCGGGCGGGGTGGGGGGCGCACTGCGTACGGCTGCCGAGCCAGGACCCCGGAACGATAACCACCGCCGGGCGGGCCGTCCACGGCACGCGCCCCGGCGATGGTCGTTGCCACACCTTTCTCCGCGCGGGCCGGGGCGCCGGGCGTCCGCCCCGTGCGGCGATTTCCCGCTTCCCGCGCCGCCGGACGGGGCGCCTGGATCGACCGGGCGGGCGGCGGCCGCCCGCGTCCACGTGCACGCAAGGGGTTGCGACACATATGTATCGGGCATATGTTTTGTTTCCTGCGGCACCGCCCTTTCCCGCGGGGGAGGCGGCCACCACACCGCCCTGACGCCCTATCTCCGACGGCAGTCCCTCACCGGGTGCTTTCCGGGCGGGTCACGGTAATTCTGCGAATGAAATACGTACTGGCTTTTCTGGCGCTCATGGGCGCCTCGCCGCTGTTTGCGCAACAGGCACAGCCGGCCGACGGCCCCACCCTGCGCCCCGGCGACGCGGTGCAGATCACGGTGTGGCGCAAGCCCGAGTTCAGCGGTGACTTCAACATCGCCCTCAACGGCCGGGTCGACCATCCGCTCTATCAGGACGTGGAGGTGGCCGGGGTTCCCATGTCGGTGGCGCGCGAGCGCCTGCGCGAATACCTGAAGACCTGGGAAGTCGACCCGCGCTTCGTGGTCAAGCCGCTCTTCCGCGTGGCGGTGGGCGGCCAGGTGCAGCGGCCCAGCCTCTACGCCCTTCCGCCCGAGATGACCATCGCCCAGGCGGTGGCCACCGCCGGCGGCGTGACGCCGCAGGGCCGGCTGAACCGCGTGCGCGTGCTGCGCGCCAGCGGCGACCTGATGGTCGACCTCACCCGCTCCGAAGGGCCCGGCGCGCGCGAGACCGTGCGCTCGGGCGACCAGATCATCGTGGAGCAGCGCGGCGGAGAGGTCTTCCGCCAGTACATCGCGCCCGCCGGCGCCCTCGCCTCGGCCGTGGTGACGCTCGTCGCCCTGCTCGTTCGCAACTAGCCTTCCGGGACTCCGGCAGATTCCTTATGTCCACTCCTCGTCCGCGCCCGCTCGCACTGGTACCGCCCGAACACGAGGTTCAGGCAGCCTCCGCGGCCGACTACCCGGAGAGCACCGACACGGTCGATCTCAACGAGGTGCTGGCCGTTCTGCGGCGCCACGTGGGGCTGATCGTGTCGGTGATGCTGCTGGTGACCGCGGCGGCCGCGTTCATCGTGCTGCGGCAGCAGCCGAGCTACCAGGCCACCGCGCTGATCCGCCTGAAGGACGTGCGCGGGCAGATGACCGCCGGCCTCGACGACGCCAGCCTCAAGGGGCTGCTGATGGGCCGCGCCACCGACCCGCTCCTGTCGGAGATCGAGGTGCTGAAGAGCCGCGCGGTGGCCGCCGAGGTGGTCGACCGCGAGGGGCTGCGCCTGGGGCTTCCCGCGGGGTTCCCGGTGGATGTGGTGGAAGAGGTGCGCATCGACTCGGGGGTTCCGGCCGACTCGATCGACGTGCGCTTCACCGCCCGCGGCGCCGTCGCGCAGCTGGGCGCCGCCCGCGCCAGCGCGCCGTACGGGCAGCCGCTGCAGCTCGAGGGCGTGCGCTTCGTGGTGGCCGAGAACCCCGGGGTCGAGCGGGCGCAGTTCACGGTGGCCGAGCGCGAGCTGGCCATCGCCGCGTACCTCCGCTCGCTCACCGCCAGCGCGCGCGAGCAGACCGACGTGGTCGACGTGTCGTACACCACCGCCTCGCCTGCGCGGGCGCAGCAGGTGGTGAACACCACCATCACCGTGTTCCAGAGCCTCAACCTGCGCACCGCGCAGCTGCAGTCGCGCCGCCGCCGCGTGTTCGTGGAAGAGCAGCTGGCGGCGAGCGACTCGATGCTGGCGCGGGCGCAGATGGCGCTGAGTGACTTCCGGCGCCGCGAGAACGTCTACAGCTCGAGCCAGCGCTTCTCGGCCGAGCAGCAGAGCATGCAGGGGCTCGACGTGCGGCGCGAGGAGCTGCTGGCCGAGCGGCAGATGTACGAGGGGATGCTGGAGCGGGTGCGCCGCGCCCCGCCGGGCGACGCCTCGGCGCTGCGCGCGCTGGTGTCGGCGCCGGGGATGGCCGGCAACCCCGTGGTGGCCGACCTGTACCAGCGGGTGGTGCTCTACGGGATCCAGCGCGACTCGCTGACCACCGGCGCCTTCGCCAGCGCGGCCAGCAACCCCGACGTGGTGCGGCTGAACACGCTGATCGCCCGCACCACCAGCGACCTGGTGGCCGCCGCGCGGAGCCACGTGGAGTCGGTGCAGGCGCGCATCGCCGCGCTCGACCAGCTGCAGTCGCGCGCGTCGGCGGTGATCCAGTCGATGCCGGCGCCCGAGGCCGAGGAGGTCCGCCTCACGCTGCAGATGGAGACGATCCGCAAGATCGCCGACCAGCTGCGCGAAGAGTACCAGAAGGCGCGCGTGGCCGAGGTGGTGGAGGCGGGGCAGGTGGAGCTCCTTTCCGCCGCGCCGCTCCCCCCCGAGCCGCTTCCGCGGCACCGGGGGATCAAGCTGGGGCTGGCGCTGGTGATGGGGCTGCTGCTGGGGAGCGCCACGGCGTTCCTGCGCGAGCACACCAACTCGGCGCTGCACAGCAAGGACGAGGTGGAGCAGGTGTTCCACGCGCCGGTGCTGGCCACCATCCCGCAGTTCGGCAACGGCGCCGGCGGGAAGCGCGGCTTCCGGCTGTGGGGGCGCAAGCGGCGGGCGCGCTCGTCGGGGCCGGTGCAGGGGTCGCCCAGCGAGCTGGTGTCGGCCACCGCGCCCAACTCCAGCCCGGCCGAGGCGTTCCGCGTGCTGCGCACCAACCTGATCTTCTCGCAGGCGGTGCGCACGCTGAAGACCGTGGTGGTCACCAGCTGCACGCCGGGCGAGGGGAAGACCACCACCGCGGCCAACCTGGCGATCACCTTCGCCCAGCAGGGGCTGCAGGTGCTGCTGGTGGACTGCGACCTGCGCCGCGCGCGCCTGCACATGCTGTTCGACGCGCGCCGCGACCCCGGGCTCACGCACCTGGTGCTGGGGCACAACACGGTGCAGGAGGTGGTGCAGCCCACCTCGGTGGAAGGGCTCTTCCTGCTCACCAGCGGCGCCCTTCCGCCCAACCCGCAGGAGCTGCTGGGCGGGCCGCGGATGCAGCGCAGCCTCGACGAGCTCGCCTCGCGCTTCGACCTGGTGGTGCTCGACACCCCGCCGCTGCTGGCCACCGCCGACGCGGCCGTGCTGGCCGCCCGGGTGGACGGCGTGGTGATGGTGGTACGCGCCGCCGTGACCGAGCGCGCCGCCGCCCGGGAGGTCACCACCCAGATCCGCGGGCTCGACGCCCACCTGCTGGGCGTGGTGCTGAACGACGCCGACGACCGGCTCCCGTCGTACGGCGGCTACTACGGCGCCTACGGCTACGCCACCAGCGAGTGAGCGGCGCCGCGGCCGGGGAGGCCCCTGTGCGGCCCCCGTGGCCGGGTCGTTCTGGTGAGACGTGGACCGGGCGGGGGCCAACCCCCGCCCGGTGATGGCAAGGAGGGGGTTGCCCCCTCCGTGACGCGGTCGCAGGGGGCAACCCGCCGGCTCGCCCCTTTCCCGCCCTTTGGTCTTCCGGAAACATGCTGACTGCCCGCCGAACCGAGACCACGCAACGGCCGCGCCCGCTGGCGCTGCACGGGGCCGTGCTGATCCCCGTCACCGACGTGCGCGAACAGCGCGACTCGGCGGTGCGCCGGGGGTGGGCCGAGATCGGGCGCCGCGCCGCGCGGGTGTGCGTGCTGCTGGCCGCCGACGTGGCGAGCGTGCTGGCGGCGTTCGTGGTGCTGGAGTGGTGGCTGGTGAGCTGGCAGCCGGGGCTCGTCGCCGAGACGCGGGCGTTCCGCGCGGTGGCGGTGGTGGTGCTGCCGCTGGCGCTGAAGGCGCTGGGCGCCTACGACACCGGGCACCGCCGGCCGCGGCTGCGCACCGCGCTGGGCGCGGGGATCGTGGCTTCGGGGGTGACCTGGGCGGTGCGCCAGCCCGTGATGCCCGTGCACCTGCACCTGGTGGTGCACGCGGCGTACGCGCTGGCCGCGGCCGCCTCGTTCTGGCTCACCCGGCTCCTGCTGAACGCGGCCGTCGACCGCGCCTATGCCGGCGGGGTGGGGCAGCGCCGCGTGATCGTGGTGGGCTCCGACGCCGAGATGCGGCGCGTGGAGCAGATCGCCGGGGTGGGCGCCCGCTCGCACGTGCGGGTGGTGGGCCGGCTCTCGCTGGACCGCCCCGGCACCGCCGGCGAGGCGGCGTGGAAGGAGCTGGAGCTGCTGCTGCGCTCGCGCCGGGCCACCGGGGTGCTGCTGGCGGCCGAGCTCCCGTTCGAGATGCTGGAGACGGTGGTGCACCGCTGCTTCGAGCTGGGCGCGTCGGTGGCGCTGGTGCCGCAGCTGCTGCACAAGCTGAACACGCGCGTGGAGCTGCGCGACAGCGGCGGCGGCGCGCTGCTGCAGCTGCATTCGCGCGGCCTGGGGGTTCCGCAGCTGGCGGTCAAGCGGATCCTCGACCTGGTGTTCTGCTCGGTGGGGCTGGTGCTGCTGTCGCCGCTGCTGCTGCTGATCGCCGCGGCGATCAAGCTCGACTCGCGCGGGGCGGTGCTGTTCCGGCAGGTGCGCGCCGGCGTGGGCGGGCGCCCCTTCGCCATGTTCAAGTTCCGGACGATGGTGGAGAACGCCGACCGGATGAAGGGCGACCTGCAGCACCTGAACCAGTCGGGCGACCCGCGGCTCTTCAAGATCAAGGGCGACCCGCGGGTGACGCGCGTGGGGCGCCTGCTGCGCCGCACCTCGCTCGACGAGCTCCCCCAGCTGCTGAACGTGATCCGCGGCGACATGAGCCTGGTGGGCCCGCGCCCCTTCTTCCCGGGCGACCTGGACGGCTACGAGGAGCACCACTTCGAGCGGCTGCTGGTGCTTCCGGGGATCACGGGGCTGTGGCAGGTGAGCGGGCGCAGCGACGTGGTCGACTTCGAGGAGGTGGTTCGGCTCGACGCGGAGTACATCCGCGGGTGGAGCGTCAAGCTCGACCTGCAGATCCTGGCGCGCACCATCCCCGCCGCGTTCGGGCGCGATGGCGCGTACTGAGGCGAGAGGCCAAGCACCGTGTTGCTTTACCCGATGTGCCGCACCATGACCCGTCCGGAAGGCCGTCTTTCCAGATCCGCCGCGTCCGTGCCGCGCACCGCGCCGCACGCCGCCGGACCGCGTCCGCGGCTTCCGGCCGCGGGCCGGTGCGCCGGTAGTCCCCGCCGTTTCGCTGGTCCGTGAAGATTCGTGATCTGGTGGCGGGGCTCCGCCGCACGTCCGGGCAGGGCTCCAGCAGATCGCCGCTCCGCAGCACCCTCGCGCGCAACTCGCTGTGGATGCTCGCGGGGCAGCTCGCGCGCACCCTGGTGCAGGCCGCGTACTTCGTCTGCCTGGCGCGTGCGCTGGGGGTGTCGGGGTACGGCGCCTTCGTGGGCGTGACCGCGCTGGTCGCGATCCTGGCGCCGTACGTGGGGTGGGGGGCCGGCGTCCTGCTGATCCAGGGGACGGTTCGCGACACGTCGACCTTCCGTGCCTGGTGGGGCTACGCGATCTCGGCCACCATCGTGTCGGGCGCGGCGCTGGTGCTGGTGGTGGTGGCCCTCTCGCGCGTGGTGCTCCCCGGAACCATCGGGGTGGGGCTGGTGTGCGCGATCGGCCTGGCGGACCTGGTCTTCAACCGCCTGGTCGAGGTCAGCGGCCAGGCGGCGCTGGCGTTTCACCAGCTCCGCCGCACGGCGCAGCTGCAGGTGCTGCCCACCTTCGTGCGGATGCTGGCCGCCGCGGCCATGCTCCTGAGCCCCGCCCTGGCCACGCCGGGCGGGTGGGCGCTGCTGTACCTCGCGGCCACCGCGGCCGCCTCGGTCGTCGCCGTGGCGCTGGTCAGCGCCGACCACGGCCTGCCGCAGCTGCGCGGCTCGCTGCGGCTGCGCCAGGCGCAGAACGGGTTCTACTTCTCGGTGGCGATGTCGGCGCAGAGCGTGTACAACGACATCGACAAGACGCTGCTCGCCCGGCTGGGAACCCTCTCCTCGGTGGGGATCTACGGGGCGGCGTACCGCATCATGGACGTGTCGTTCATCCCCGTCCGCTCGCTCCTGGCGGCGGCCTACGCGCGCTTCTTCGAGCACGGGGCCGCCGGAATGGGCGCCGCGCTCGGGTTCGCCCGCAGGCTGGTGCCGCTGGCCGCGGCGTACGCGGCCGCGGCGGGGCTGGCGCTGTACCTCGTCGCGCCGCTCCTCCCGCTGGTGCTGGGCGACGAGTTCACCGAGACGGTGCAGGCGGTCCGCTGGCTCGCCGTGATCCCGCTGCTGCGCGCGCTGCACTGCTTCGCGGCCGACGCGCTGACCGGGGCCGACCGCCAGGGGATCCGCAGCGCCATCCAGGTGGCCGTGGCGGTCGTCTGCGTGGGGCTGAACCTCTGGCTGATCCCGCTGTATTCGTGGCGCGGCGCGGCCGGCGCGAGCATCGCCTGCGACGCGCTGCTGGTGGTGGGGATGTGGGGAGCCGTCTGGCGGGTGTGGTCGCGCACGCGCGCGCCGCTGGCCGCCGACGGAACGGCCGCGGCGGACCGGGCCGCGCCGGCGCTGTGGGTGGAGCGCCGCGCCGACGCGGCCGTGCCGGTGCACGGAGGCCGGCCGTGAAGCTCCGCATCAGCTCGCTGGAGCACCTGTTCGTGGTGCTCGGCTTCTTCCTGCTGAGCGGCGCCGTCCTCCCGCTGGTGCGCTTCGGCGGGGTCGAGGGGGTGAACGCGCTCGAGGGCGACCCCGTGCTGCAGGGGGTGTGGGCGGTGCTGTACGCCACCGTGTTCGGGGTGGTGCTGGTGCGCATGCCCGCGGTGGCGCGCGTCGTCCCCGGCACGCTGATGCTGTGGGCGCTGATCGTGCTGGCGCTCGCCTCGGCCGCGTGGGCCTCGTACCCGTCGGCGTCGCTGCGCAGGTCGGCCGCGCTGCTCGGCACCACCCTCTTCGGCCTCTACTTCGGTGCGCGGTTCACCCCCGAGCAGCAGGTGCGCCTGCTGGGGTGGGCGTACGGCCTGATCATCGTGTCGAGCTTCGTGATGGCGCTGGCGTTTCCCGCCTACGGGATCAACCACACCTTCCACGAGGGTGCCTGGCAGGGCGCGTTCATCCACAAGAACACGCACGGCAAGGCGATGGTGGTGGGGCTGATGCTGTTCCTGGTGCTGGCCGGCTCGCTCCCCCGGCGGCGGCGATGGGTCGCGGTGGCGGGAGCCGTGAGCTCGGCCGCGCTGATCGTGCTCTCCCGGTCGGTGACGGCCATGGTGCTGTCGGCGTGCCTGGCCATGGTGTACGGCCTCCTGCGGGCCCGGCGCCGGCTCGACTCCACGCTGGTGGCCACCGCCGGGCTGGTGGTGGTGGTGGTGGGCGGCGCCGCGGTGCTCAGCCTGGCGGTGAACGCCGAGGCGGCGACCACCGCGCTGGGGCGCGACGTGACGCTCACCGGGCGGACCGTGCTGTGGGCGGTGTCGCTCCAGTTCATCGGCGAGGCGCCGCTGCTGGGCCATGGCTACGCCAGCTTCTGGCTGGGGCCGATCGGGCCGTCGGGCGCCATCTGGCGCATGGTGGGGTGGGAGGTTCCCCACGCGCACAACGGCATGCTCGACCTGGCGCTCGAGCTGGGGATCGTGGGGGTGGCGCTGTTCGCCTGGGTCTTCGTCAGCACGCTCAAGCGCAGCTACCGCCTGTTCGTGCGCCATGTGAACCCCGCGGGGGCGTGGCCGCTGGTGGTGGTGCTGATCACCACCCTGTACAACACCACCGAAACCACGCTGCTGGTGCGAAACAGCATCTACTGGGCGCTCTTCGTCTCGGCCGCGTGCACCGCGTACCGGGCCCTGCAGGCCTCCAGGCCGTCGCCCGCGGGGGCGCCGCACGGCTCCCACGCCCCGCGCCGCACGGCCGTGGCGCAGGCGCGCCCGCGGTACACCGCCCGGGGGGCCGAGGCCGGATGGCGGCCATGAGCCCGCGGGCCGCGGCCCAGCGGGAGCCGGGAGAGGACACCCGCTGCGCGGTGGTGTTCTGCGACCAGCTGCTGGAGCCTTCCGTGACCTTCGTGCTGGCCCAGGGCGAGGCGCTGCGCCGGTTCACCCCGGTGTACGCGGGCTCGCGCGCGGTTCCCGGGCTGGAGGTGCCGCCCGGGCGCCGCGTGGTGCTGAACCAGGGCGGGATCGCGGGATACGCGCGGGAGGCGCTGTTCAAGCTCACCGGCCTGGCCCCGGGGCTCACCCGGCCGCTCCGGCGGGCCCGCCCCGAGCTGGTGCACGCGCACTTCGGCACCGGGGGCGCGACCGCGCTTCCGCTCGCCCGGCAGCTGCGCGTTCCCCTGGTGGTCACCCTGCACGGCTACGACGCCACGGTGACCGACGAGCACGCGCGCTCGTCGCCCCGGCGGAGCCTGCGCCGGTACGTGGCGGCGCGGCCGGCGCTCGCGCGCGAGGGGTCGCTCTTCATCGCCGTCTCCGAGTTCATCCGCTCGTGCGCAGTCGAGCAGGGCTTCCCGGCCGACCGCACCGTGGTGCACTACATCGGGATCGACCTGTCGGAGTTCCGCCCCGTGCCGGCCGAGCGCACCCCGGTGGTGCTGTTCGTGGGGCGGCTGGTGGAGAAGAAGGGGTGCGAGCTGCTGATCCGGGCGATGGCGAAGGTGGCCGAGCGGCACCCCCAGGCCGAGCTGGTGGTGATCGGCGACGGGGTGCTGCGGGCGCGGCTCGAGGCGCAGGCCGCGGCGTCGGGGGTGCGGCACCGCTTCCTGGGCGCGCAGCCGGCCGCGGTGGTGCGCGAGTGGATGGGCCGCAGCCGGGTCTTCTGCGTTCCGAGCCTCGAGGCCGCCTCGGGTGACCGGGAGGGCTTCGGGATGGTGTTCCTCGAGGCGCAGGCGATGGGGCTCCCGGTGGTCAGCTTCGCCTCGGGCGGCGTTCCCGAGGCGGTGGCGCACGGGCGGACGGGGTTTCTCGCCCGGGAACGCGACTGGCCCGCGCTGGCCGCCCACATCGCCGAGCTGCTGGGGTCGCCCGAGCTGTGGCTGCGGATGAGCGCCGAGGGCGTGGCCCGCGCGAAGGAGTTCGACCTCGCGCGGCAGACCGCCAGGCTCGAAGAGCTCTACGACGAGGCGATCGAACGCTTCGCCGCGGCGCCGGGCGGGCGGCGGCGGCGCGCGGTGCCGAACGTCACCGGGGGCGGCAGGGTGCCGGCCGCTGCCGGCGCGGGTGAGCCCGGGCGGCGGCTTCCATGAACACGGCTTCCATGAACACGGCGCACGCGACGCGTGGCTTCGAGGAGAGAGGGATGCACTCGCGCGAGGGCGACCGGCCGCAGGTCGCCGTGGTCTACCGTTCGCTGCCGCAGTACCGCCGCCGCTTCTACGAGCTGGTGCGCGAGGGGCTGGGCGCGCGCGGGGTGGAGTTCAAGCTGATCTACGGCGACTCGGACGCGGCCGACGACCTCAAGAAGGACCGCATCGACCTCCCCTGGGCCACGCGCATCCCCAACCGCATCGTGCGCCTGGGCTCGTGGTTCGTGTACTGGCAGCCGTGCCTGCGCGAGCTGCGCCGCGCCGACCTGGTGATCGTGGAGCAGGCCAGCAAGCTGCTGCTGAACTACGTCCTCCTCCTCCAGCAGCTGCGGGGGCGGACGCGGCTGGCGTTCTGGGGGCACGGGAAGAATTTCCAGGTGCATTCGGCCAGCGCGCTGGGCGAGCGGGTCAAGCGGGTGATGTCGCGCCGGGTGTGGTGGTGGTTCGCCTACAACGAGGCGAGCAGCCAGGTCGTGCGCGAGCTGGGGTTCGATCCCGGCCGCATCACCAACGTGCAGAACGCGATCGACACGCGCGGCCTGGTGGAGGCGCACAGCCGCCTGTCGCCCCGTGCGGTGGAGGCGGTACGCGCCGAGCTGGGGATCACGGGCGAGCACGTGTGCATCTTCGCGGGGAGCATCTACGCCGAGAAGCGGGTGGACTACCTGCTGGAGGCGTGCAGGATGATCCGCGACCAGCTTCCCGGCTTCGAGCTGATCGTGCTCGGCGCCGGCCCCGAGCAGGGGAAGTTCGAGGAAGCCGCGGCCCGGCACCCGTGGATCCACTACGTGGGGCCGAAGTTCGACGACGCCAAGATCCCCTACTTCGCCGCGTCGAAGCTGCTGCTGATGCCGGGGCTGGTGGGGCTGGCGGTGCTCGATGCGTTCGCGCTGGAGACGCCGCTGGTGACCACGGCGATCGACTGGCACTCCCCCGAGGTCGACTACCTGACGGACGGCGAGAACGGCGTGGTGGTGAGCCCCCCCGACGACCCGCGGCTGTACGCCGCGAAGGTGGTGGAGCTGCTGCGCGACGAGGGGCGCCGCGCGCGGCTGGTGCGAGGGTGCCGCGAGTCGAGCACGCGCTACACCGTGGAGAACATGGCGGAGAACTTCACCAGCGGGATCCTGAGCGCGCTGGACGCGGCGGGCGCGAAATGACGAAGGCGGGGGATCCCGCCCACGCGTTCGACCCGGCGATCTCGACCTCGGCGACCGGGCACGTGGGCACCGGGGCGACCGGCAGCGCTTCGCGGACGGGACGCGAAGCGGCTGCGGGTGCGGACGCCGGCCCGTGCCTTCGGGTGGAGCCGCACCCGATCGCCCCGTTCATCCGCGGAGTGCCGAAGGGTGCCCAGCGCCGGCCGAGCCGACCCTTCGGGGGGATGTGGGACGGTCCACCTTCCCCGGCCGGGCACCGGTGGACGCCTCCCGGACGAGGTGCGGCTGCCGTGACCTGCGCCGGGATCGGGAGAACGTTCCCGACCGCGGGCTCCGCCGCGAGCGCGTGTCGGGCACGCGCCGGGCACTACGTGGCGGTGCGCGGCGCGCCCGCCGTTCCGGCGGCGTAGCCGGGCCCGGCCGTCCGGCCCGCCGTCCGCTTTGACACCCTGACCGACGCCTGACCCGCGCACGGCGGACGGGGCCGCCTGCCCCGCCGCCGGCCGCGTGCATGGAAGCCAAAGGAGCACCGATGCCGACCGTCACCCCCACCGCCGAGCACCAGCGCCGCCAGGCGGAGCAGAGCGACGCCGTTTATGCGAAGGGGCCGCGCGCGCACGTGGTCTCGCGCGACCCGCTGGTCCGCTACCTGGTGGACTGGCGGCTGAAGACGGCGATGGACCGCCTGCGCCGTGCGGCGGGCGACCGCCTGCACCCGGGCAGCCGGGTGGTGGTGGTGTGCTCGGGCGAGGGGCTGGAGGGAACGCTGCTGTGCGACATGGGCTTCACCGACGTGACGGTGGCCGACATCTCGCCCATGGCCGTGGAGCAGGCGGTGAAGCGCGACCCGCGGCTCACGGGGATGGTGCTCGACATGGACCACCAGACGCTCCCCGACGGCGCCTTCGACCTGGCGGTGGTCCAGGACGGGCTGCACCACCTGCAGGACCCGGTGCGCGGCTTCACCGAGATGCTGCGGATCTCGACCACCGCCGTGGTGTTCCTGGAGCCGCACAACTCGGTGGCCGGCCGCATGGTGGGGCGCACCTGGGAGCAGCACGGCGACGCGGTGAACTACGTCTTCCGCTGGACGCGCCGGCTGGTGCAGGACGTGGCGAGCAGCTACCTGGGGCGCGACTCGTTCCGCAACCTGAGCTTCGCCTTCTGGCACCACAACGTGATGCTGGAGAAGATCGGGAGGCCGCTGGGGATCCGGGCGTCGGTGCCCGTGCTGCGCGCGGCCAAGGCGGTGATCGACCGGTTGCTCCCGGCCTCGGGCAACCAGTTCTGCGGGATGATCGTCAAGACGCCGCGGAGCTAGCAGGGCGGCCCGCGCGGCCGTCCGCGACGGGCGTCGCCACGGACTGAACGGCTGCGCCGGCCCCGTACGCTCCGGACCCGGTGCTCGCACCGCGCCGCGGCGGGGGAGCAGGATTCGGGCAGTACCGCGGGACCGGCCCCCGAGCGCATCCGCCGGGCCGCGACGGACCGGCCGGCCGGACCCGCTCCGGCCGGCCGGGGGCACACCACACACACGGACGTGGAGGGTTGGTGAAAAGGCTGCATCTGGGCTGCTTCGACAAGGCGGTGGACGGGTGGGTGAACACCGACGTGACCCCTCACCTGTGGGTCGCGCGCGTGCCGTTCCTGGCGCAGGCGATGCGGGCCACCGGCCGCCTGTCGGAAGAGCGGGCCGAGCAGCACCGCAGGGGGGTCTTCCGCAAGGTCCGCTTCCTGAACGTGAGCAAGCGCTTCCCCTTCGCCGACAACACCTTCGAGGCGGTGTTCACCTCGCACATGCTGGAGCACCTCTTTCTCGACCAGGCGCGGAGCTGCGTGTCGGAGGCGCTGCGCGTGCTGGCGCCGGGCGGGGTGCTCCGCATCGCCGTCCCCGACCTGGACCTGCTGATCGCCCGCTACCGCCCCGAGGATGCCGACGCGTGGGCCGAGGGGTTCTTCCAGGTGCGCGACCAGGCGGAGGGGAGGCACCAGCACCACTGGATGTACAACGAGACCTCGCTACGCGCGCTGCTGCTGGACGTGGGGTTCTCGAAGGTGGTCCGCACCTCGTACCGGCAGGGCGCCTGCCCCGATCTGGAGATCCTGGACAATCGCCCCGAGTCGCTGTTCGTCGAAGCCTTCAAATGAGGTTCTTCGTCGATTTGGGTGCACCCTGTCTCTCGCCCGCTCGTTCGCTCCGATCCCGTCGACGAGTGACTGCAGGCGGCGCTCGCGCTGTGTATCGAATTTTTGTTGGAGAGGTACCATTCAGCTCCTCGGCAGTGCAGCGGCCCGAGCTGTCTCAACCGATCGATCAGGGGGTCACGAGGCGAGTCCGGGCCGCCGTGCACGTCCTCCGCATCGACGAATGGATGACGATCATTCGCCCGCATCCACGAGGGCTGCGGTGACGCAGGGAAGGAGCGGAGTGCCCGATTCCCCCTGATGACGCAGCTGGCAGGCCTCCAGGCGCAGAAGGCGGGGTGAGCTCCCCAGGGGGGTGTCCTGCAAAAAAATTTCGATACTCAGCGCATTCCGAGCGCGCAGCCACTCGTCGACGAGCCTGGCGCTGCCGAAGTCGTCGCAGACCGCACCGGCGGGGGGAAGAGTCGCAGAGGATTCGTCGTTCTGGTTA
>DASWMA010000004.1:0-4335 GCA_036399995.1 Longimicrobium sp.
ACCGATCCCCCGGTGCCGCGCGCCCGCAGCGTTCGTCCTCGCGGGTGCGATCGCCCGCCTCAGCCAGCTCTTCCCCGAACTCGTGCCAAATCCGCCTCCGTGAACCCGCGCTGCGGCGGCACCGCGGCCTGTAGTCCGCGAAGGCGGACTTCGTGTGGTCGTTGCTGCGGATTCATCCGCCCTGCTCCCCCTGCGGGTACGATCGCCCGCCCTCAGCCAGCTCTTCTCCGAACTCGTGCCAAATCCGCCTCCGTGCACCCGCGCTGCGGCGGCACCGCGGCCTGTAGTCCGCGAAGGCGGACTTCGTGTGGTCGTTGCTGCGGTTTCAACCGCCCCGTCCCTCACCGCGCCGGCCAAGAAGCTCCAGGAGATCGCCCGCGAGCTTCCCGGGGCGACGGAGATGCCGGCGCCGATCCTTCCCTTCACGCCGCCGCCACCAGCTCCGGCTGCGCCGCCGCAGCCCGCTTCGCCGGGCGGTTCATGATGTGCACCGCCTCGCCCAGCGCGTGCTTGAAGGCCTCCATCAGCCCCTCGCCCAGCGTGGGGTGGGTGTGGATGGTGAGCGCCACGTCTTCGGGCGACGCCATCATCTCGATCGCGAACGCCGCCTCGCCGATCAGCTCGCTGGCCTCGGGGCCCACCACCTGCACCCCGATCACCCGCTCGCCGTCGGAGACGATCTTGATGAACCCCTCCGTCTCGTTCAGCGACATCGCGCGCCCCGATGCGGCGAAGGGGAAGCGGCCGATGGTGACGGGGATCCCGCGGCGCTTCGCCTCGGTCTCGCCGATGCCGACGGTGGCGATCTCGGGGTCGGTGAAGATGGCGGCGGGAAGCGCCAGCCAGTCGGCGCGGGCGTAGCGGCCGGCGATCACCTCGGCGGCCACCTCGGCCTCGCGGAACGCCTTGTGGGCCAGGTAGGGCCCGCCGGTTACGTCGCCCACGGCGTAGATCCCTGGCACGCTGGTCATCATCCGCTCGTCGGCCGCGATGTGGCCGCGCTCGTCCAGCCGCACCCCCACCTCCTCCAGCCCCAGCCCGGCGGTGTTGGGCCGGAAGCCGACGGCCACCAGCACCTTCTCGGCCTCGATCACCCGCGTCTCGCCGCCCACCTCCACCGTCACCGCCGCCTTCCCTCCGCGCGGCTCCCAGCGCACGGCGCGGGCGCCGGTCAGCACCTCGGCGCCGCGCTTGCGCAGCCTCCGCTCCACCACGCGCACCAGGTCGGCGTCCACGCCGGGGAGGAGGGCGTCGGTCACCTCCACCACCGTCAGCCGGGTGCCCAGGCGCTGGTACATCATCCCCAGCTCCAGCCCGATCACCCCGCCGCCGATCACCAGCAGCGACTCGGGGATCGCCGGCAGGTCCACCGCGTCGCGCGCGGTGATCACATGGCTGCCGTCCGCCTCGAACCCCGGTACCGTGGCCAGCCGCGCCCCGGTGCCGATCACGACGGCCTCGCGCGCCACGTAGCGCGTGACCGCCCCGTCGGCCGCCGTCACCTCCACCGTCGTGGGATCGGCGATGCGGGCGGTGCCGAAGACGGTGTCGCCGCCGTTGCCGCGGATCAGCGTGCCCACGTTGGTCGTCAGGCGCTCCACGATCCCGGCCTTCCAACGCTGCGTGGCGGCGAAGTCGATGGTCGGCTCGCCCGCGGTGATCCCCATCGCCCCGGCGTGGCGGATGCCGTCATAGGTGCCGGCGGCGGTGATCAGCGCCTTGCTGGGGATGCACCCCCAGTTCAGGCACACCCCGCCGAACGACTCCTTCTCGATGCACAGCGTGCGCTTGCCGAGCTGCGCCAGCCGGATCGCCGCCGTGTACCCGCCCGGCCCGCCGCCGATCACGATCGCGTCGTATTCCTTCGCTTCCATCATCCACCTCGGGGTGAAGGGGAAAAGGTGCGTCAGTGCGTCAGTGCGTTGGACTTCAACCGCGAGACCGATCGGTCTCTCCAAGGGCAAAAAAGGGCGCAGGCGCCTCAGGCGGCGCGGACGCTCTCGTGCAGGTACGTGATCATGTGCGCGGCGGCGCGGGCCACGTGGGCCTCGTCGTCGTACAGCTTGGTCATCATCACCGCGCCTTCCAGGGTGCAGATCATGATGGACGCCAGCACCTCGGGATCGACCTCGGCGCGGACCTCGCCGCGCTCCTTGCCGCGCTCGGCCACGCGAACGACCAGGGCGCGCAGGCCGTCCATGGCGGTGCGGGCGCGCTCGCGGAGGACGGGGTTGCCGTCGTCGTTCTCGATCCCGGCGTTCATCACGGGGCAGCCCCCGGGCACGGGCGGGTCGTGCGGCAGCGCGGCGAACACCGAGACGATGGCGCCCAGCCGGTCGATGGCGTGCGTCTTCCCCTCCAGCGCTTGGGCGAAGCGGCGGCCCATCAGGTCCACCGCGTAGTCCAGCGCCTCCACCGCCAGCTGCTCCTTCGATTCGAAGTGGCGATAGATCCCGCCCTTCTGCAGCCCCGTCGCCGCCATGATGTCCGACATCGACGACCCCGCGAAGCCGTGCTGGTTGAACAGCGCGGCCGCCTTGCGGATGATGTTCTCGCGGGTTTCTTCGCCCGACCGGACCATGGCTCCTCGATGCGTTAGAGACCGAACGGTCTCAATGTGACATCAGGCCCTCCAGATGTCAAGACAATTGCCGGGTTCTCTGCAGATTTTCGACTGCAACAGCGATGAACGCAGAGCATCGGAGGGAGGGGAGTCAGGGTGAGGACGCCTCGAAGTTCTCCCCCTGACTCCCTTTACTCCGATGCTCCGCGTTCACCATGACGAACTTTCACCCGGCAAGTACCCGCCACAGCGGCACGGCCTTACAGATCCGACTTCCGCATCGCGTCGTCGTCACTCGTCCGGTGCCAGTCCATCTCGTCTTCGGTGAGCGGATGGAGGAGGAGGTCGAAGGCGAGCCAGATCGTCTGGCTGAACGGGTAGAAGAGGAACGGCGCGATGATCATCAGCACCGGCGCGCCGATCTCGAGCGCGGTCCACGGCACGTTGGGCCACAGGGCGATCAGCAGCCCCACCAGGATGATGGCGAGCGTCCCTTCGGCCAGGGCGATGTTGAACATCATCGCGCCCAGGAAGAAGTCGTGCTCGCCCCGGTTCACGCGCAGGCCGCAGGTGGGGCAGCGCGGCTTGAGCTTCATCCAGCTCTGCAGCAGCCCGCGGCTGCCGCACACGGGGCAGCGCAGCCGCGCCGCGCGCCACACCCGCGTCCCCAGCGGCGGCACCGGGGCCAGCTTCGGCGCCGGGCCCTCGCGCTCGTGTCTCCTCACCGGCTGCTGCACCGTTCGCGTCCCTCTCTCCGTCTGCATCGTCTGGCTCATCGTCCCCTCCGCGGTCGAAAGTCGAGACGGGAAGATGGCGCTTCGCCAAGAGCGGCATAATCAGGACCCACGCTGAGCCTGTGTGGGAAATCTCCCCGCACGCGCGAGGGACGCCTCCCGACGCGAAGACGCACGGACGCACCCCCGCACGCGCGCACCGGTTCGCCGAACCCGGCCCGCCGCGCCCGCCGCGGATGGATCCCGCGGCCCCCGACTTGCCGCAGACCCGTCGTGGGACTAGCTTGCGCCCCCTGAACAGCGGGAAAATGCAGCGAGAACCTGACTGAGATCCGGAGCCCAAGAGACATGAAGTTCGCGCTGATTGGCGGCGTGCTGATCACCCTCCCCGCGATCATCGCGCTGATCTATGCGCTGATGGTGGGCAACAAGGTGCTCGCGTTCGCCGCGCTGGCCAGCCTGAGCCTGAACATGCTTCCGTTCCTTGCCGCGGGCCTGCTGATGCGCGGCCAGAAGACCGACCTGGAGCACTGAGCCCCGGCGCGGGCGGCCAGCGCTGAGCTACCGCACGATCCGGATCTCTTTCGCGCCCAGCACCCACAGGCGTCCCGAGGCGTCCCACGCGGCGTCGCGGGGCGCCCGTTTGCTTTCCTCCAGCACCTTCCCGTCGCCCGCAGCCAGCAGGTGCAGCTCGCGGCCGCGCGCCACCACCGCCACGCGCTTCCCGTCGGGCGACACCCGCAGCACGTCGGGGTCGTCGCGCCCGATCCCGCCCAGCTCGCGCGTCCACAGCTGCTTGAGCCCCTCGCGGCCGTGGCGCAGCGCCACCACGCTCCCGCCCAGCACGCCGTAGAGCGTGCCGTCGCGCCCCACCTGCAGCGCCTGGACCCCCGCGTCGGTCTGGAAGGTGGAGAGCAGCCGGCCGCTCAGCGCGTCGCGGATCTGGATGGCCGGCTGCACGTTGTTCCGCTCGCTCCCGGCCAGCGCCACGTACACGCGGTCGCCCAGCGGCGACACCGCCAGCGCGCTCACCGCCGA
>DASWMA010000005.1:0-20319 GCA_036399995.1 Longimicrobium sp.
CTACGGGAAGCCTCGCAAACTGCGCGAGGCTGCGAGCCCGGGGTCTGTGCCGCGCCCCACCTCTCGGCGGCGCGGCGGCGGTAGTCCGCGAAGGCGGACTTCGTGTGGTCGTTGCCGCGGTTTCGACGCCCCTGCGGACAACGGGCCTTCGATCAGGCCAGCTCCGCCAGCACGATGCGGTCGCGGCCCGACAGGTCGCGGCGCACGCGCGGCTCGGCGAAGGCGCCGGTGGCGCGGACCAGGGCGCAGACGGCGTCCGCCTGCGCCGCGCCGATCTCCATCGCCAGCAGGCCGCCGGGGCTCAGGTACCGTGGCGCGCCCTCCACCAGCGGGCGGATCACGTCCAGCCCGCCGGTGCCGGCGAAGAGCGCGGCGGCGGGCTCCCAGTCGCGCACCTCGGCGTCGAGCCCGGCGCGCTCCTCGTCCCCCACGTACGGCGGGTTGCTGGCGATCACGTCGAAGCGCTCGCCCGCCGCCGCGTCGTACAGGCTGCCGTGGCGGAAGTCGACCGGCGCTCCGGGTGCGGCGCTCCCGGCGTTCGCGCGCGCCACCTCCAGCGCGTCGGGCGACAGGTCCACCGCCACCACGCGCTCGAACGGCCCCTCGGTGGCCAGCGCCAGCGCGATGGCACCCGAGCCGGTGCCCACGTCGAGCGCCGAGCGGGCGCCGCGGGCGGCGGCCCAGTCCAGCACTTCCTGGACGAGAACCTCGGTCTCGGGGCGCGGGATCAGCACCCGCGGGTCCACGCGCAGGGTCAGCTCCCGGAAGGCCGCGGTGCCCTCAATGTACTGCAGCGGCTCGTGCTTCGCACGCCGCTTCAGCCGGGCCTTGAACTCGGCCAGCTCGTCGGGGCGCAGCGGCCGGTCGAACTGGAGGTACAGGTCCAGCCGCTTGAGGCCGAGGCTCCCCGCCAGCAGCAGCTCGGCGTTCAGCCTGGGGTTGTGAAACCCCTTCTCGCCCAGATAGTTCGCCGTCCACCCGACCAGCTCCATCACCGTCCAGCGCTTTTCCGACACGCGAGCCCGTTGGGGATGAAGGCGATCTCAGCAGAAATCCGACAGGGTTCCGTACTCCCGTACCCCCGTACCTCCGCACCGATGGTTCAGGACTCCCGCTCGGTCTGCGAGGCCAGCTTCAGCGCCTCGAGCAGCTCGGCCAGCTCGCCGTCCAGCACCTGCGGCAGGGCGTGCGTGGTGAAGCCGATGCGGTGGTCGGTCACGCGGCTCTGGGGAAAGTTGTAGGTGCGGATCTTGGCGCTGCGGTCGCCGGTGCCCACCTGCAGCCGCCGGTCGCGCGCGCGCTCGGCCTCCTGCTCGGCGATGCGTGCATCGAGCAGGCGAGAACGGAGGACGGCCATGGCCTTGTCCTTGTTCTTGTGCTGGCTCTTCTCGTCCTGGCAGGTCACCACCACCCCGGTGGGGAGGTGGGTGATCCGCACCGCGCTGTCGGTGGTGTTCACGCTCTGCCCGCCCGGCCCCGAGCTGCGGTAGACGTCGATCTTGAGGTCGCCCGGGTTGATCTGCACGTCCACCTCCTCGGCCTCGGGGAGCACGGCCACCGTGGCGGCCGAGGTGTGGATGCGCCCCTGCGCCTCGGTGGCGGGCACGCGCTGCACGCGGTGCACGCCGCTCTCGTAGCGCAGGTCGCCGTACGCGTGGGAGCCGCGCACGGTGAACACCGCCTCCTTGTAGCCGCCGGCGCCGCCCTCGGAGAGGGAGACGATCTCGGTCTTCCACCCGCGGCCGTCGGCGTAGCGCTGGTACATGCGGAACAGGTCGCCCGCGAACAGCGCCGCCTCGTCGCCGCCGGTGCCGGCGCGGATCTCCACCACGGCGTCGCGGTCGTCCAGCGGGTCGCGGGGGATCAGCAGCAGCTTTAGCTCCGCCTCCTGGCGCTCGGCGTCGGCCGAGAGCTGCTCCACCTCGGCGCGCGCCATGGCGGCCATCTCGGCGTCGCCGCCGCTGTCGTCGAGCAACGCGCGGGCGCCGCCCAGGTCCGCCTGCGTCTTGCGCAAACGCGCGGCGGCCTCCACCACCTGGGCGAGCTGTGAATGCTCGCGGCTCAGGTCGCGCAGGCGTTTGGGATCGGCGTGGATGCCGGGGTCGGCGAGCTGCGTCGACAGGTCGTCGTAGCGCTGCTCGATGTCGCGCAGGCGGTCGTCCATGGACGATAGAGTGAGAGCCGGGGTTCAGCCCCGGCTCTCTCGCATCACTTGGCCGCGTCGCTGCCGGCGTAGCGCTGCCGGAACCGCTCGATACGCCCCGCGGTGTCCATCAGCTTCTGCTTGCCCGTGAAGTACGGGTGGCAGGCCGAGCAGATCTCGACGTGGATGTCCTTGCTGGTCGAACGGGTCTGCCAGGTGTTGCCGCAGGCGCAGTGCACCGTGACCATCTGGTAGTTGGGATGGATATCCGCCTTCATGGGCGCACCAGCCTTTTTCTTCGTTACGTGGCGATCGAATCCGGGCGCAGTCGCCCGGCCGCTTCGCGCTAGGGAAGCCCGAAATGTATCTGATTTGGCCGGTTCGGGCAACCCGGCGGGGCGTCGCCAGCCTTGAGCCCGCGCATCAGGCGGAATCCCGCGCATCAGCGAGATAAAGGGCTCCTGCGATCCCCGGCTGTGCCGCGAGACGCGGCATCGCGCCCTCTCCGGCCGCCTTAGGGCGGCCACCTCTCCCGTACCGGGAGAGGTTGGGGGGAGCGGCTTTGGTGTGGTGGGCCGGAGTCTCGTGGCCGCCTTGAATATGGACGGCGGGTGCGGTGTGGGTGGGTGGCAGTTCGCGCGTGTGTCGGGTGTTCACCTTTGAACTACCCTGTGGTCTCCCTTTCACGGCGGAGATCCAATGCAACCGACACGGCGGATGCGTGGCACCACGCCCGAGATCGAGCGGCGAGCGAAGGAGCTGCGCAGGCAGATGACGGAGGCGGAGAAGGACGTGTGGAAGCTGGTGCGCAAGCATCGGCAGGACGGCTTCTACTTCCGTCGCCAGTACCCGGTGGGCCGCTTCATCCTCGATTTCTGCTGCACGTCCGCGAAGCTGTGCATCGAGGTAGACGGCGGCATCCACGACGAGCAGCGCGAGCACGACGCAGAGCGTGCCGCGTGGCTCGAAGCCGCGGGCTACCGCGTCCTGCGCTTCCGCAACGAGGAGGTGCTCGAAACACCTCACCTCGTCGCCCGCCGCATCAGGGAAGTGCTGAAAGCCCTCGCACCCCACCGAAGCTGACGAGCAGCACCAGCACCTGCTCCCCCCAACCTCTCCCGGTACGGGAGAGGTGGACGCCCTAAGGCGGCCGGAGAGGGCGCGACGCCGCCGCCCGCTCGATCGCAAGCACGAAGCGCCAGGAGCGAACCTCGTCCCCGGCGCTTTCACCCTCCCTTTTCCCCTGCCCGACGCCTCCTACCGCCAGTCCATCAGCATGCGGCGGATCTCGTCGCGGTGGCGCGACTCGTCGCTGATCATGTTCTCGAGCTCCACGCGGATCGAGATCTCGCCGCAGGCGTCGGCCTGCTCGATCCGCTGGGTGTAGCGCTCGATGGTGTCCACCTCGGCCTGCAGGGCATTCTCCAGCATCTCGCGGGCGTCGCGGGGGATCGGCACCGGGGCCACCGCCACCGCCGGGGTGCCGCCCAGCGCCACCACCTTGTCGGCCAGGAACGCCGCGTGCCCCAGCTCGTCGGGGATCTCGGCCTCGAAGAACGCCCGCAGGTCGCGCCGCCACGGGCCGCTCACCAGCGCCGCGTAGGTGCGGTACATCACCACCGCCTGGTACTCGGCCGAAAGGTCGGTGTTCAGCCCCTCGATCAGCTCGCTCACGTCCGCCATCCCCCACCCCCCTCTAAGATCATCCACGGTCCGCGGCCGCCGCGTGCGGCCGCGCCTTCGTACAGAACGCAGGAGGCGATCAGTCGTCGCCCGGCAGGTCGATCTCGCGGCCCTCTTCGGCGCTCCGGTACGCCGCCTCCATGATGCGCATCAGCCGCACGTGCTCGCTCGGCGGCTCCAGGCGCTTCTCGCCGCGCACCGCCTCGATGAAGTGCTGCAGCTGGTTGCGGTAGCTGGCGGTGAACGGGTTCTCGGTGCCGGGGGGGAGCGAGGGTGCCACGTCCGCCATCCCCGTGTCC
The DNA here is from genome assembly GCA_036399995.1 of Longimicrobium sp. Classification (GTDB taxonomy): domain Bacteria; phylum Gemmatimonadota; class Gemmatimonadetes; order Longimicrobiales; family Longimicrobiaceae; genus Longimicrobium. Next base: position 4,126 of record DASWMA010000005.1, read on the forward strand.
ATCTGCCGGAACACCTGCAGCGGCGCCAGCGACCCCGACCCCGCCGTGCCCAGCACGTGCAGGAACTGCCGGTCGCGCCGCGAGATCAGCGCCCAGGTCACTTCCAGGTTGATCACGCGGCCGCCCTCCAGACGCAACAGCAGGGCCGCCGCGTCCTCGACCTCCTGGTCGTCGCCGCGGTGCGTGTGGGCGGAGACGCGCAGCGCGCGCGGGTACCCCAGCGTCCACAGGGCCAGGTCCAGCATCTGCAGCCCCAGGTCCATCAGCGCGCCGCCCCCGGCCGAGCGCATCAGCCGCCACGAGCGGAGGCGGCCGCTGGGGCGGGTGCGGTTGAGCCACCCGGTCTTCAGGTAGAACACGTCGCCCAGCTCGCCGCTCACCACGAACGAGCGCAGCGCCTGCGCGTCGGGGCGGAAGCGCTGGTTCATCCCCACCATCAGCCGCTCGCCGGCGCCCTCTTCGGCCAGCACGCCGCGCACGCCGTCGGCGGTCAGCCCCAGCGGCTTCTCGCTCAGCACGAACTTGCCGGCGCGCAGTGCGTCGAGGACGTTCTCCTCGTGCCGGTGGCTGGGGGTGCTCACCACCACGGCGGTGATCGAGGGATCGTCCCAGATGCGCTCGGCTTCCAGGGCCTGGGCGCCGTAGCGGGTGGCCACGGTGCGGGCGGCGTGCGGGTCGCGGTCGCTCACGGCCGCGATCTCCACCCCACGCATGCGGCTCAGGATGGGCAGGTGCGTCACCTGCGCGATTGCCCCCGCGCCGATCACGGCCACGCGGGTGGAGGGTCTGTGGACGGTCACGGATTCCTCGGATGCGTTTCGATTCGGGTGTGTCGCATCGATCTTCCCAGGACAAAGGGGCTGAAGCCGCAGCAACAACTACGGGAAGCCTCGCAAACTGCGCGAGGCTGCGGGCCTCGGTTCCGCGCCGCACGCCAGCCTCTCGGCGGCGCTGCCTGAGCGGCTCACGCTGCCGGAACACGCCGCAGCCGGTCCCTCGCGCCGAAGTAGCCGCGCGAAGCGCCCCCCGGGTCCCTCCCCCAGGCTGTTTTGGGGGAGGGACAGGCGTTCAGGACGCGACGCAGTCGCGCCTGGACGCCAGGGTGAGGGCCCCCGCGGCGGCGCGGTGAACGTCAGCCGATCCCCACATCCAGCCGCGTCGTCAATACATCCGCTCCAGCCGCGTTCCCGGGTAGTACGTCTCCAGGATGGTGCGGTAGTCCTGCCCCGCGCGGGCGCGGCCCAGCGCGCCCACCTGGCACATCCCGATCCCGTGGCCCCATCCCCCGCCCTCGGCCACGACCGAGACGACCTCGCCGCCGGAGCGGTCGAGCCGCACGTCGAACTTGCTGCTGTTGAGGCTGCCGCCGCGCGCCGGAACCAGGATCCAGCGCACCCGGTCGCGCCCCACGGTGAAGGTCCCCGCATCGGTGTCGATGCGCAGCGTGCGCACGCGGCCGCTCTGCGTACGTGACACCACGTCCATGTCCTCGATCCGCCCGATGCGGCGGCCGCGCAGCGAGTCGGCCAGAGTGCGGTTGAGCACCGTCACGAGCTGTGAATGGCTCCAGCGCTCGGTCCAGGTGAAGCGGCTGCTGGCGCGGTCGAACGCCTCGCCGGTGCGCGGATCCTCGTCCTCCACCGACACCAGGTACGGCACCGGGCTCACGTTCCACACCTCGTGGATCGCGGCCGTCCGCCCGGCGCAGGTGGAGTGGTAATACGCGTCGATCGGCCGGCCTCCGTACGTCAGCACCTCGCCCGCCGTTTCGCGCACCGCGCGCGACACCAGCTCGCGTTCGGCGCTGGCGCCGCCGTACACCTGGTCGGCCGTGCTGGCGTACACGTCGAAGCCCTGCTGCGTGCGGCGGCCCATGTTCTTGACCGTGTAGGTGCGGGCGGCCACCGCCTGCGCCTTCACCGCCTCGTACGCGCCCTGGTCCACCGGGCCGATCTCGCGCGGCACCACGCCCAGCAGGTAGCTCTCCACGTCGAGCCGGTTGACGAAGGTGATCCCCCGCCGGCCGGCGCTCTGCACCAGGATGGCACCGCGGTACGCGGTGCCGCGCACCTCCACCTCCTCGCCGCCGTCGGCCGCGCGCACCACCACGGGCGAGGCCAGCCCGCGCCGCGTGCGGCCCACCGGCGCGCCGTCGCGGTCCAGCACCGTCATCGCGATCCCGCCGTCGTCGGCGGTGAAGGCCAGGCTGCGCCCCTGCTCCAGCTCGTCGATGTTGTCGCCGCGCTCCGTCTCCACCGTCAACCCCGAGCGCGACGACACCGTGCCGGACGACACGTCCACCACCACGCCCACGCGCACGGCGGGCGCGCGCGCCGCCGGGGCCGGCGCCGGCTCGTCACGCGGCGGCGGCGCGGCGTCCACCGGCGGCGGCGCCGGCCGCGGCGCGGGGAGGTCGGGGACGGGGCCGTAGCGCGGCTCCGTGCGCCCGCCGCACGCCGACAGCGCGGCGAGGGAGAGGGCGAGCGCCGCGTCAACCCAGCGCGGCACGCAGCGCCTCCCGGGCCCGGTCCACCGTCGCGTCCACGTCTTCTTCACTGTGCGCGGTGCTGGTGAAGCCCGCCTCGAACTGGCTGGGGGCCAGGAACACGCCCCGCTCCAGCATCGCGTGGAAAAAGCGGTTGAACAGCGGCACGTCGCTCCCCTTCGCCTCGTCGAAGCTCCGCACCGGCCCCGGCGCGAAGAACATCCCCCACATCGACCCCAGGCTCCCGCCGCTGGCCGGCACCCCCAGCTCCGCCGCCACGCCGAGCAGCCCCTCCACCAGCCGCGCGGTGCTCCGCTCCAGCGCGGGGTACGGGTCCTCGTCGCGCAGGATGCGGAGCTGCGCCAGCCCGGCGGCCATCGCCAGCGGGTTCCCCGACAGCGTCCCCGCCTGATAGACGGGGCCCACGGGCGCCACCTGGTCCATGATCTCCCTGCGCCCGCCGTACGCGCCCACGGGCAGCCCGCCGCCGATCACCTTCCCCAGCGTGGTCAGGTCGGGCACGATCCCGAAACGCTCCTGCGCGCCGCCGCGGGCCACGCGGAAGCCCGTCATCACCTCGTCGAACACCAGCAGCGCGCCATCATCCTCCGTCACTCGCCGCAGGCCCTCGAGAAAGCCGTCCACGGGGGCGATGAACCCCGCGTTCCCCACCACCGGCTCCAGGATCACCGCGGCGATCTTCCCCGGATGCGCGCGGAAGACGGCTTCCACGGCGTGGAGGTCGTTGAACGGCGCGGTCAGCGTCAGCTTCGACAGCTCCGCGGGAACGCCGGGCGAGTTGGGGAGGCCCAGCGTGGCCACACCGGAGCCGGCCTTCACCAGGAAGGAGTCGCCGTGGCCGTGGTAGCACCCGTCGAACTTGAGGATCAGGTCGCGCCCGGTGAAGCCGCGGGCCAGGCGGATGGCGCTCATGGTCGCCTCCGTCCCGCTGTTCACGAAGCGCACGCGCTCCATGCTGGGCACCAGCTCGCGCACCAGCTCGGCCAGCTCCACCTCGGCCGCGGTGGGCGCGCCGTAGCTGGTGCCGCGCGCGGCGGCGTCGGTCACCGCGGCGATCACGGCGGGGTGCGCGTGGCCCAGGATCATCGGGCCCCACGAGAGGACGTAGTCGATGTACTCGTTGCCGTCCACGTCCCAGATGCGCGAGCCCTGCGCGCGGGCCACGAAGAACGGCTCGCCGCCGACGGAGCGGAAGGCGCGCACCGGCGAGTTGACCCCGCCCGGCGTAACGGCCTGGGCGCGGCGGAACAGCTCTGCCGACCGCGGACGCGTCATTGCGAGCGGAAGTTGCCGTAGCTCAGCTCCAGCCCGAAGTCCTGCTTCTTCAGGTGGGCGATCACCGCCTGCAGCTCGTCGATGGAGGGGGCCGACACGCGCACCTGCTCGTCCTGGATCTGCGCGTTCACCTTCTTGAAGCCGCCCTCCTTGATCGAGCGGACGATCTCCTTGGCCTTCTCGGTGCTGATGCTGGTGACCAGGGTGATGGTCTGCCGCGCCTTGCCGCCGAACGCCTGCTCCACCTCGCCGTAGTCGAGGTTGCGGATCGGCACGCCGCGCTTCACCAGCTTGCTCTGGATCACGTCCACCAGCGCGGTGAGCTTGTAGTCGTCGTCCGACAGCAGCTTGAGGGTGCCGGCCTTGCGGTCGAAGTCGATCTCGGCCGTGGCGCCCTTGAAGTCGTAGCGCTGCTGCACCTCCTTGCGCGCCTGGTTCAGCGCGTTGTCCACCTCCTGCATGTCCACGCTGGAGGTGACGTCGAAGCTCGATGTCTTTGCCATCGCCCGGTTCCGGTCTGGTATGGGGGGAGTTCGGGGCGGAATGTAGGCCGGTGCGCCGAGCCGGGGCAAGCCGCACGGAAGGGCGACCGTCGCCTTCCCCGCCACCGCGGCCTCCGGACGCGGCAGCCTGCTTTGCGCCAACTGGCGTTACCCCCGCTCCACCGCGCTGCCTCCGCGGCCCGATCCGCTGTCCAATCCCACGTGCACACTGTGCGAGTCAGAGCACTAAGCCCGTGCAGATGTGGCACATCAAACGTTTCCTTTCCTTCTGCTCCAGGCGCGATTACCATGGGGAGCACCCGGATCTTTCCCGACGATGTTTACGCCGGAGCCGGGTGATCGTCCCCTCTCCCCCACTCTCCCCCGGAGGCCGCTCATGAAACACACCGCTCTCGTCCTCGCCGCCGTGCTGGCCGTTCCCGCGATCGCCGGGTGCGACAAGGCGCCCACCAGCGCGCGCGAGCGCCAGGTCGGCGATCCCGAGATCCGCCACACCGGCACCGCCAACGCCAGCGTGGTGGCCGCGGTCAAGCTGTCGAATGGCTACACCCTGGGCGTGGTGGCCTCGAACAACGGCAGCAGCGTGACCACCGGCACCGCGGTGCTCTACTCCGTGACCGGCGACGTGGTGGCCTCCATCGACATCAACTGCATCTCCAAGTCGGGCGGGCACGCCAAGCTGTCGGGCACCGTCAACGAGAGCAGCGACACGTCGATCGAGGGCATGGACGCGTACTTCGAGGTGAAGGACGCCCTGATCGACCAGGCCAACACGGTGAACCTGGCCGAGGCCCCGTACGGTCCCACCTGCCTGGACAGCCCCGAGTACGACCTGGCCAACATCTCGGCCGGCGTGGTGATCGTCAGCTGACCAACGGCAACTGCGGATCTCACGCAGGGAAGCAGAGGAGCAGAGAACCACCCGGTGTTCTCTGCTCCTCTGCTGCTCTGCGTGAGCCATGTCGTCTGCCGGACGCGGCACGACGGTTCCGGATCGGGAACAAGGACTGTGCGGGCGCCGGTCCTGTTTTCGCGTTCGGCGGATGGCAGTAGCTTCATTCGCCCCGTGTGCACCGGACCACCCGCCGCGTTTCCCATGCATTGCGACTGCCGCACCGACGACCGCCGTCTCGCCGTTCTCGCCGAAAACCTGGAGATCTATCCCGAGATCCTTGCCTTCGCCCAGGCGCAGGGGTGGGCGGTGCGCCGCGACTTCGAGGCGGTGCTGATCGACGTGGGCGGCGATTCAGAATGGTCGGGCGTGGCCGAGGTCGCCGGCTTCATGCGCGGCGTGCTCGACGACGAGCGGTTCGCCTTTCTGCGCGCCGCCTGGCTGAACCGGCACGATCCGCTGGAGAAGCAGGTGGTCACGCTGATCCACGCGAAGACGCTGGCCGAGATGTCGGAGCTGGACAGCTCGCGGCTGGCGGCGCTGCTGCGCGACGGGCGGATCGAGACCTGGTTCCAGCCCGTGTTCTGGACGGGCACGCTGGAGCCGTGGGGGTACGAGTGCCTGATGCGCGGCCGCACGGCGGAAGGCGAGCTGGTCGGCGCGGGCACGCTGCTGGAGTGGGCGCGGCAGGAGCACCTGGCCTTCATGCTCGACCGCGCCGCGCGCGAGGCGCACCTGCGCGCCGCCGGCGCGGCGAAGGTGCCGGCTGGGTGCCACTTCCTGGTCAACTTCCTTCCCACCGCCATCTACCGCCCCGAGTTCTGCCTGGCCACCACCGTGCGCACGGCGCGCGAGAGCGGGCTGGACCCCGACCACGTGGTGTTCGAGGTGGTGGAGACCGAGCGCCTGGCAGACCGCGCGCACCTCAAGTCGATCCTGGCGTTCTATCGCGACGAGGGGTTCAAGGTGGCGCTCGACGACGTGGGCTCCGGCTGGTCGGGGCTGGCGCTGCTGGGCGACCTGAACCCCGACCTGGTGAAGATCGACCGCGAGCTGGTGGCGCGGTCGGTCGATTCGGCGTTCCACCGCGAGATCTGCGCGGCGCTGGTGCGGCTGGCGAAGGACGCGGGCGAGCTGGTGCTGGCGGAGGGGGTGGAGACGGAGGAGGAATGGCGGACGCTGGAGGCGCTGGGCGTCAACCTCTTCCAGGGCTACCTCTTCGCGCGCCCCGCGCCCGAGCCGGTGACGGTGGCGCAGGTCCGCCCCCGCCCCGCCCCATCGGCGGAGTCCGCGACGGCGAGCTGAGCCGTTCGGCGCGCGGCGACGGCTCTCTGCGTGGGAGAGGTCGCAAGGGTGAACGCGGAGCAGCGGAGTAAAAGGGAGTCATATCAGGGGGAGAACCGCGAGTGGTCTCCCCCTGACTCCCTTCCCTCCGATGCTCCGCGTTCATTGCTGTTCGAGCGGTTGAAACGAAGGAGGCGGAGCAGCCATCGCCGCTCCGCCTCCCTCGCCATCTTCACCGGCTGAAGCGGTCAGGCCGCCTTCGCCGCGGGCTTCCAGCGCCCGAAGGGAAGGCTGGGCGCCGCCTGGAACTCGGGCGGGCCCCACACGAAGGCCAGGTTGGGAGCCGACTCCACGATCCGCCGGCCCTGCACCACGATCCCCACCATCCCGCTATCGTCGGCCGGCGTGTCGCCGGCATGCGAATCGTCGTTTGCCATCTCCGGATATGCTCCCGCAAGGGGTCTTCGGACCCACGCGCTTCCATAAACGCGCTTGCCGCGGCACCGGCACGAGTCGTACCGGACCGCGGCTTCCGCACAAGTCCAAACCATCCAACGGGTTACAATCTACGCCCGAGGGGCGGCCCGTGGCAAACGTGTCACAAAGGGGTCAATGGCCCGTGTCTATCCGACACAGGCCAGCGGCCCCTCCTCGGCGTCCGTTGCCAGCGCCACGGCGCGCGCGGCCACGGTGCTGGGCGGCGGCGCCAGCTCGCGGAACGGGATCACGCGCGGGTCGTGCGGCGGATCGGGCTGCGTCGCGCGCATCTCGCACCAGGTGCGGTACCCCGGCAGCTTCAGCAGCTTGAAGAGGTGCCGGTTCATGGCGTCGCACAGCAGCACCTCGGTGAGCTGGTACTGGCCGCCCCGCGCCAGCCGCAACTCGGTCACCACCTCGTCCGCAATGGCCAGCAGCCGCGAACGGGGAATGGTTTCCTTGAAGTCTTCCACCTGCTCCTCGACCCACTCAAGGTACGCGCGGCGCAGCGAGCGGGGAGAATCATTGCTCATGGGCATGCCTTGGCCGTATGGCTGGCGCTGGGGTGCCGGTGCAATAGCGATGCTGATGGTGGATGACGGTTCCCGCGTGCGGCTGGCGTAACGTAACCTCAGCCCCGCGCCGCATCAAGGGTTGCGTGTGCAAGGTCGCCGCTGCAGCGCGCGCAGAAACCGATGGCTTTGCGGTCCACGTCCGCAATGTCGCGGGCGGGATACATGACGCAGGTGGGGTCGGCACAATGCTCAAGCCCCGCCGCGTGTGCCGCCTCGTGCATGGCCACCTTCCGCGCACGTTCGGCCAAAGTCGTTTCGTCGCAACGGCTTCCGCCGTCAAGTGCGCCCAGCCCGATCACCGCGCACCCGCCGCCCACCGCCGCCTGCCCGAAGACGCGGCTCCCGTCCAGCGCCACCAGCGGTGCGCTGGTCACCACCATCATCACGATCTCCGGCCCCACGCGCCCCTCGGCGTCGACGCGGGCCAGCAGCGCGTCGAGCACGGCATCGCACCGCACCGCGTCGCCGCTGCGCCACGCCGACAGCACCTTGAACGGGCTGGCGATCCGGTGGCGGGTGCCGAGCGCGTGGTCGAGTGCGCGGCCCAGCTCCGAGAGGAGCTGCAACGAGACACCGCCGGCGGGAAGGAGCTCCAGCCGGCGGCGCGGATCGGGATCGGCCACCTCGCTCAGGCGGCGGGCTCCACCGGCGCGGCGGGCGCGGCCGAAGCGGGGATGGTGGCGGCCGGCGGCGCGTCGGGAGCCGCCGCGGCCACGCGCCGGGGCGGCTGGGCCACCAGGCGGCGCGCCGGGCGGCGGAACACCCCCTGCGCGGCGAGCACCGAGCGCGCGATGTCGGCCATGCTGCGGCTGCGCTGCTGGCTCTCGCGCTGCATCAGGCGGTAGGCGTCGCCTTCGTTCAGCCCGCGCACCTCCATCAGGATCCCCTTGGCGCGCTCGATGGTGCGGCGCTCGTCCATCTTCTGCGACAGCTCGCTGACCCGGCCGTTCAGCGCGCTCCACTCGGCGAAGCGCGCCGAGGCCATCTGGATGGCGGGAAGGAGGTGGTCGGCGCCGGCGGGCTTGGACAGGTAGTTGAACACCGGGAGCTCGGCGGCGCGGTCGATGAACTGCGGGTCGGTGTGCGCCGTCAGCACGATCACGGGGATCGGGCGGGCGCGGGTGATCTGGTCGATGGCCTCGAGCCCCGACATCCGCGGCATGTCGATGTCCACGATGGCGAAGTCGGGCTTTTCGCAGCCGGCCAGGCGAACGGCTTCGGCGCCGTCGCACGCCGGCCCGATCACGTGGTGGCCGACGATCTCGAGCAGGTCCTTGAGCGCCTGTGCGCTGGCGGGTTCGTCGTCGGCAACCAGGATGCGCATCGGTTCCTCTTTTCCCTCGAAAGCCGGGGACGTCCACGGCGCGCAGTCGCACCGAACGGTGCGGCCGGCCCCCCTCGTCCCACCGGGCTCCCCGTGCCCGGCGGCCCTCCGGCAAGTGGCATATCCCGTACCGGCCGGGCCCCACGCGTCGAATGTTCGTTGCAACTGGTTGCTCGATGACGGGTTAGGAAAAATCCAGCATCAACTCACCTCCGTTCGCAGTGTCGATGAGCGTCCTGGACCTGCGTGACGGCGACATGGCCGCCGTGCGGATCCGTCCGAACGAGAGACAATCGCCCGCTGCCAACCGCCGGTTGAAACCGGCGGCTGGAAAACCGGGAAGTCCGCCTTCGCGGCGCCTTCGCGGACTGCACGCCGTCATTCGTGCGTCACCACAGCCGTCCGGCGAGCGCGGGTGATGCGCAGTTATGCGTGTCGAGGTGCCTCTATGTAGACGGGAGAGATGTGCCTGAGGTGGCCAAAGAAGGGCGCCGCGGCGCAATGAAAACGGCGTTCCGCATCGCCATCCTGCGCTCGCGCCGGAACTTCCACTATATTGGTCCGGTACGCTCCCGGTGCCCCGGCGCACGCGGGGCGGCTGCCCCACCCTTCCCCCTGACCCGAATGGCTGGCAAGAAACGCCCTGTCCGCGGCCGCAAAGGCCGCGGGAAGTCCCGCGCGCGCGGCGCGCTCAAGGCGCTCCTGCTCCTGGTGGTGTTCGGCGTGGCGGCGGCGGCCACCGGGCTGGCCATCCTGTGGCCGCGCTGCTCGGGGGGCGGGTGCCCCTCGGTGGCCGCGCTGCGCACCTACACCCCGCCGCAGGCCACCCAGGTGCTCGACCGCGATGGCCGTCTCCTCGCCAACCTGGCGGGCGAGCGGCGCGTCGTCGTCCCGCTCCGCCGCATCCCCGCGCACGTCTCCGGCGCCTTCCTGGCGGTGGAGGACAAGCGCTTTTACCGGCATCACGGCGTGGACTGGCGCCGCGCGTTCGGCGCGCTGGCGCGCGACATCCGCGCGCGCTCGTGGAAGCAGGGGTTCAGCACCATCACCATGCAGCTCGCCCGCAACGTCTTTCCCGAGCAGCTCACCCGGTCCAAGACGCTGCGCCGCAAGCTGGGCGAGGTGGTGTTCGCCCGGAAGGTGGAGAAGGCGTTCCGCAAGGACGAGATCCTGGAGATGTACCTGAACCAGATCTACCTGGGGAACGGCCTGTACGGGGTGGAGGCGGCGGCGCAGGGGTACTTCGGCAAGCCCGTGAGCCGGCTGACCAACGCCGAGGCGGCCACCATCGCCGCGCTCCCCAAGGCGCCCAGCCACTACGACCCCCGCCGCGCGCCCGAGCTGGTGCGCGCCCGGCGCGACCTGGTGCTGAGCCTGATGGCCCACGCGGGGGTGATCGACGAAGCGGAAGCCGCGAGCGCGAAGGCCGAGCCGCTGGCGCTGGCGCCCTCGCGCGAGGCGAGCGGCGCGGCGCCGTACTTCGTGGCCGCCGTGCGCCGCGAGCTGATCCAGCGGCTGGGCCCCGACGCGGAAACGCGCGGCTACCGGGTGTACACCACGCTCGACCCGCGGCTGCAGGCCACCGCCCAGCGCGAGCTGGTGAAGCAGGTGCAGGCGGTGGAGGCGGGGCGGATGGGCCGCTTCCGCCACCGCTCGTGCGCCACCCGCCGCCCGGCCGACGCCGCCGGCTGCCTGCAGGGGCTGTTCGTGTCGATGGACCCGGTGACGGGCGAGGTGACCGCGCTGGTGGGCGGGCGCGACTATGCGCTGAGCCAGTTCGACCGGGTGACGCAGGCGCGGCGGCAGGCGGGGTCGGCGTTCAAGCCGATCGTCTTCGCGGCGGCCATCGCGCAGGGGATCGCCATCACCACCCCGCTGCTGGGCCCCGACGCCACCGACTCGCTGGGCGCCTACCGCCCCGCCGACCACGTGGACGAAACCCACAACGTGGACCTGCGCGAGGCCATGCGGCTGTCGTCGAACCGTGCCACCGTGGTGCTGGGCAACCGGATCGGCGTCTCTCGCGTGGCGGCCGAGGCGCGGGGGCTGGGGCTGACCACGCCGGTGCACCCGTACCCGACGAGCTTCCTGGGCGCGGCCGAGGTGATGCCGCTGGAGCTGGTGGCGGCGTATTCGGTGTTCGCCTCAGGGGGTACGCTGGTGAAGCCGCGGCTGATCCGGAAGGTGCTGGACTCGGAGGGGAACGTGGTCTACCACTCGTCGGCCGAGCGGCGCTACGCGATGTCGCCGGCGGTGGCGTACCTCACCACCTCGCTGATGCGTGACGTGGTGGACCGCGGCACCGGGAGCGGCGTGCGCGCGGCGCTCCCGCCCAACATCCCCGCCGCGGGAAAGACGGGGACGACGGACGAGGGCGCCGACGTGTGGTTCATCGGCGTGACGCCCGACGTAGTGGCGGGCGTGTGGCTGGGCTTCGACCGCCCGCGCGCCATCCTGGCCGACGCCTCGGGCGGCGGGCTGGCGGCGCCGGTGTGGGGGCGCGTGGTGGCCGACTACTACCGGCACCACACCCCGCCCGCGCCGTGGAACCCGCCGGCCGACCTGCAGATGCGCCAGGTGGACCGGCGCACGGGGCGGCTGGCCACGCCGTACTGCCCGGGCGAAGACGTGATCAACGAGTACTTCGTGACCGGGAGCGAGCCGGTGGAGAGCTGCCCCCTGCACCCCGACGGGATGGGCGGCGACGGGTGGTTCGGCCGGGCGGTGAACTCGGTGGGCGACCTGTTCGGCGGCGGCGGCGAAACCGGCGACGACGGCCACCAGGAGCCCGCCCCCGCCCCGCGCGCCAAGGCGCCGCAGCTCAAGCCGCGCACGCCGGTGCCCGTGCCCGAGCGGCACCGTTAGCTGCAGCCGGATGTTTGGAAGATGAAGAACCGGAAGATCAGAATCGGCGCCGTGACCTGATCTTCCGCCGTCTGCCCACGGTTCTTTCCGTTACGATTGCCGCGCCCCCGCTCCCGATCACGGTTATCCCTTCGGATCACCTGCCTGGCGCGGCTTCCATCGCCCGACTCACCGATGACGCGTCTCCTCTTCATCGTCGCCTCGCTGATCCTGGTCGCGGCGCACGACGTGGCCGCGCAGCGCAAACAAACGACAGCGCCCGGAACGGCGGACGAGATCGCGATCTACCGGCTCCTGATCGACAGCATCTTCACCGGCCGGCACACCCAGGCCATCGTGGTGGCCGACAGCGCCATGTCGCTGGCGATCCCCGCCGACTCGGTATACCACGTGGCCACCCGCCACCTGTACCCGCCGGTCCCGCGCGAGGCCATCGCCGATTTTCTCGCGAAGAATGCGAGCCCGGCGCCGCAGATCGCCGTGCGGGCGAAGGTACCCGTGCACCGGATCAGCCGCCGCGCGTTCCACCGCATGATCGACGGCCGGCCGCACGACGCCGCATGGGCCGAGTTCTACCGCCGCTTCGGCAATGCCACGGAAATGCTCGTGCTCTCGCGGATCGGGTTCGACGCCGCGCGACGGCACGCGCTGGTGGACATCAGGTCATACTCGCACAGCTACACCACCCCCCACTCCGGCTTCGTCGCACACCTGGAGCGCGGCACCGACGGAGAGTGGAAGATCGTCCACTGGCGGCTGCTGTGGGTCCGGTGACCGCACGTTGCCGGTCCACGTAGAGATCGAGGAAAAGCAGAAATCCAGCGGCAGCATCTGTGAAATATGCTTGACTAATCAACCAATGATCTATAGACTAGTAGCATGAACGAGCGAAGCAGTGCGCTACAGCGCGAGATCGGGCAGACGCGGCCGTTCAGGACGCCGGCACAGGAGGCCACCGTCTCCATCCTGCGCACCGCCGACGTGGTGCGGCGGCGGCTGGTGGAAGTGGTGGAGCCGCACGGGGTCACGCTGCAGCAGTACAACGTGCTGCGCATCTTGCGCGGCGCGCACCCGGACCCGCTCCCTACCCTAGAGATCGGGGAGCGGCTGATCGAGCGGATGCCGGGGATCACCCGTCTGCTGGACCGGCTCGAGGAGAAGGGCCTCGTCCGCCGCGAGCGGTGCTCCGACGATCGAAGGCTGGTGCACTGCTGGATCACCCCCGCCGGCCTGGAGCTGCTGGCCGCGATGGATGAAGGGATGGACCGCGCCGACGACGAGGCGGTGGCGGAGCTGGACGCCGGCGAGAAGACCGCCCTCACCGCGCTGCTCGACCGCGTGCGGCGCGGCGCGGACCGGTAGCCCGTGGCACTTTGGCGTACCCACATAGTTGACGCGTCAACCGTTGACGTGATCGCAACCCACGGTGCAGAGCGCACCCCACCAGGAGAGAGATCCCATGAGCACGATCGCGAACACCACGCCCCTCGCCCACGGCCGCACTCTCACCGGGCCCGCGCTGCTCCACCGCGTGGTAAGCACGGAGGCCGACGCGGCGCAGACGCTTCTGCGCGTGGCGCTGGGCGCCATCATGTTCCCGCACGGCGCGCAGCACTTCCTCGGCTGGTTCGGCGGCTACGGCTTCAGCGGCACGCAGCGGTGGATGACGGAGACGCTCGGCTTCCCCGCCCCGCTGGCCGCGCTGGCGATCGTGACTGAGCTGCTCGCGCCGATCGCGCTGGTGCTGGGGGTCGGCGGGCGGGTGGCGGCGCTGGGGATCTTCGGCCTGATGGTGGGTGCCGCGAGCACGCACCTGTCCAACGGCTTCTTCATGAACTGGTTCGGGACGCTCGCGCCGGGGAAGGAAGGCTTCGAGTACCACCTGCTGGTGATGGCCATCGCGCTGGCGGTGGCCATCCGCGGCAGCGGCGCCTGGTCGGTGGACCGGGCGCTGGCCGGCCGCGCACGCGGCTGAGAGCCACGTCGCGCGCGATTTCGACCTCATTCAACCTGAACGGGAGATACCACCATGGCGGACGTACGCACCATCACCGTGAGCGAGCTGCAGGCGCGGCTCGAGATCGGCACCCCGGCCGAGTTCTGGAACGTGCTGACCGACGACTACTTCACCGGCGAGCTGATCCCCGGCTCGCGCCGGGTGCCGCTGGACCACGTGGGCCGCGAGGCGCACGACGCGGGGCTGGCGAAGGACACCGAGATCGTGGTCTACTGCAGCGGGCCCAACTGCCCGCAGAGCCGCGCGGCGGCCGAGAAGCTGGCGGCGTTCGGCTTCACCGATGTCCGCGCGTTCGAGGGCGGGCTGGAAGCGTGGCGCAACGCCGGGCTGCCGCTGGTGAGCGCGGCCGCGGAGCCGGCGGCGGCGTAACCGAACGGCAGCTGCGGGGCTTTCATACGCGTTGCAGAGCCTCGTTCGGGGATCATGGTCCGAAAGGACATGTCTCACGCAGAGGAGCAGAGGAGCAGAGAACAACCGGTTTCCTCTCTGCTTCTCTGCGGCTCTGCGTGAGACTCGTCTCTGCTGGAAACAGCTCGTCCTCCGTGTCCTCTGTGAGAGCCAGAAGGGAGCCTGGAAATGCTAAATACTTCGCCTCAAGGACCGCCGCTGGCCTGCGTTCCCGGCGCCATCGAGCCGGACGAGCGGGCGGCGCACTTCGAGCTGATCCGCCGCCTGTTCGGCCAGGCCGCGCAGGAGCGGCGGGACGATGGGGAGGGCTACGCGTTCCGCTTTGCGGGCGACGAGCTCGCGTCGGTGGCGCGCTTCGTGGCCAACGAGCGGAAGTGCTGCCCGTTCCTGACGTTCGCGATCGAGCTCACCGGCGACGGCCCGGTGTGGCTGCGGATGACGGGCCCGCCGGGAACGCGCGAGTTCCTGGACGCGGAGCTCCCGGCGCGGTGAGCCGGCCTACTCGCCCATCCCCCACCCACACGCGGCGCAGAGCTTCGCCCGCGGAGTCCGCAACGGCTTGCCGCAGGCGGGGCACGGCGGGCCGTAGAGAGATGCGACGTGGTGCCAGACCGCGTTCGGGACCGTCTCCTCCACCCCGGTGAACATCTCGTATCCGGCGGTGAGATGATGCACCCAGCGAGTGATCGCCCTGGCATCGGCAGCCAGCTGGCGCGGCAGCGGCAGGCCGCGGCGAATGCCCTCGCGCTCCAGTACTGCCATGGCAGCCGCCGGATCGCCATGGGGAGCGCCACGGGCGTGATGCGCCTCCATCACCACCGCCCATTCGTCATCCTCCAGCATCGGCAGGTGCATTCGGCAGCGCCAGCACCAGAGAGTGCGCATTAGAAGTTGTCTTTAGATATGCGATTGCGTTGGTCCGTGATTGCCGACACATGTGGCTTCCCCGCCTGCCCCCTCGAACAAGACAGCGTTGTTCCTACGGTGACATTGTTTACGCGCCATCTTGACGAAGCATACCCATTCATGAAAACTGCGCCACGCTATGACGCTCTCGTAGCGGCTTGAGTGTCGCGCCGACCGGGCATCCCAAACGCACAAAAAACGGCGCCGGCCGGGAAACCCGGTCGGCGCCAATCTGGTCCCTGGCGGCATCGCGAACGACGCAGGCCAAGGCGCACGCAGATAGAATAACAAGAACCCCTTTCTCACACAACCCCCATGCCCTCCATCGCCGAAGCGTCACACGCGCCCTGCTCTCCGTGGACACCGTTCGAGGGTACGTACCGCGCGAGGCTGTCCGTGGATCGCCTCCGCAAATTCCGGAGGGACCGCGACAAGCAGGAGTGGACGCCGGCGATCGGCCGGTATCTCTTCAACGTCGAGCTGGGGAGCGCGCTCTACCCCGTCCTGAACTGGGCCGAGGTCGCGCTGCGGAACCACCTTCACACGATCGTCCGCGAAGCATACCCGCTGGGCGGCGGCCGGGGACCGTCGCGTAGAGTCGTGGCTCGACGCCACGCCGCCGATCCTGCTGCCATACGAACAGGAGAAGGTGGCGCAGGCGATCGCCGACTTCGATCGCCGGAACACGCCACCGGGACCGGCAGCCAGGGCCAGAGGACCCGTCAAGGTGCTGACGGATGGACGACTGGTCGCGGAACTGCGGTTCGGGTTCTGGGCGCGGCTGATGGACGGCGTGTACGCCGACTGGCGCAAAGGCCCGCAGTTCTGGCCGCGCCTGCTAGACCGCGCCTTTCCCCACTGCCCGCCGCTGCAACGGACGAGAAAGGACATCCACACCCGGTTCACGCAGATCAAGGAGCTCCGCAACCGGGTCTTCCACCACGAACGGATCTCGCACCAGGCGACTCTGGATGTCTACGACGACATCCTCGAGGCCGTCCACTGGATCGACGCCACGGTCGCGAATGCCCTGCGGGAGCGGGAGCGGCCACGCTACGTGGCGGTTCTGGACCACGGCCCGCAGCCGTTCGTGGAGTGGGCAATCGGAAAGGTGGCGATCGGTTGATCAAGCGAACGGGCGGCGGCGAGTGATTCGCCGCCG
>DASWMA010000006.1:0-2769 GCA_036399995.1 Longimicrobium sp.
GAGGGCGCGCGCCCCTTCGACCTGGCCGGGGGGCCGCCGTTCCGTGCCCTGCTGCTGCGCACGGGCGACGAGGAGCACGTCCTGCTCCTTGCCTTCCACCTCATCGTCAGCGACGGCTGGAGCATCCAGCTGCTCCTGCGCGAGGTCTCCGCGCTCTACGGCGCCTTCGCCGCCGGCGAGCCGTCGCCGCTCCCCGCGCTTCCGCTGCGTTACGCGGACTACGCCGTCTGGCACCAGGAACGCCTGGCGGCGGTGGAGGAGGAGCAGCTCGCCTGGTGGCGCGCGCACCTGGCCGGCGCCCCCGCGCTGCTGGAGCTGCCGGCGGACCGGCCGCGCCCCGCGGTGCAGAGCCACCGCGGCGCCCAGCACCCCATCCGCCTCTCCGCGGAGCTGGTGGAGCGGGCGCGGGCGCTGGGGCGCGCGGAGGGCGGGACGTTGCACACCATCCTCCTCGCCGCGCTGTACGTGGTGCTGGGCCGCCACGCGCGCGCCAGCGAGGTGGTGATCGGCTCGGCCCCGGCGGGACGGACACACACCGACACCGAGGCGCTGGTCGGCTTCTTCGTCAACACCCTGCCGATCCACGCCGACCTCTCGGGCGATCCCGGCTTCCGCGCCTTCCTGCGGCAGGTGGGGCAGAGCACGCTGGAGGCGTACGACCGCCAGGACGTGCCCTTCGACCGCCTGGTGGAGGTGCTGGCGCCGGGGGGGAGCCGCAGCCATGCGCCGCTGGTGCAGGTCGCCTTCGCCTTCCAGGAAGCGCCCGCGCGCGGCTTCCGGCTGGGCGCCGCGCGCGCCGAGCCGGTGTCGGTGGACCTGGGGACGGCGCAGTTCGACCTCACCTTCCTGCTGGACGAGGACGAGCACGGCGTCGCCGGGGTGCTGGAGTACGCCACCGACCTCTTCGACGCCGCCACGGCTGAACGGATCGCGGCGCGGCTCGGCGTGCTGCTGGAGGCGGCCGTGGCCGACCCGGACTGCCGGCTGTCGCGCCTGCCGCTGCTGACCGAGGGCGAGCGCGAGCGGCTGGCCGCGTGGAGCGGGGCCGGCGAGGCCTTCCCCGTCGCCGGCGCCCTGCACGCCCGCTTCGAGGCCCGCGCCGCCGCACGCCCGGAGGCTCTCGCGGTGACCTGCGAGGGCGAGACGCTGACCTACGGGGAGCTGAACGCGCGGGCGAACCGCCTGGCGCGGCGGCTGCGCGCGCTGGGCGTCGCCCCGGAGTCGCGGGTGGGGCTCTGCGCCGAGCGCTCGCTGGACCTGGTGGCCGGCATCCTCGCCATCGTGAAGGCCGGCGCCGCCTACGTCCCCCTCGACCCCGCGTACCCGCCCGAGCGCCTGGCCTACATGGCCGAGGACTCCGGCATCCGCGTGCTCCTCGCCCAGCGGGCGCTCGCCGGGCGCGTCCCCGCCGCGGGGATCGAGGTCCTCGCGCTGGAGGACGTCCCCGCCGACGAGCTGCCGGATGACCCGGGCGTCGCGGCAGCTCCCGAAAACCTCGCGTACGTCATCTACACCTCCGGCTCCACCGGCCGCCCCAAGGGCGTCGGGGTGACGCACGGAAACGTGCTGCGCCTCTTCGACTGCACGCAGCCGTCCTTCGGCTTCGGGGAGGCGGACGTCTGGACGCTCTTCCACTCGTTCGCCTTCGACTTCTCGGTCTGGGAGATCTGGGGCGCGCTCCTCTTCGGCGGCCGCCTCGTCGTCGTCCCCCGGGCGGTGTCGCGCGATCCCGGCGCCTTCCGCGCGCTGCTCAGGCGCGAGCGGGTGACGGTGCTGAACCAGACGCCCTCCGCCTTCCGCGCGCTCGCGGCGGTGGACGAGGGCGAGGCCGAGCCGCTGGAACGGCTGCGCACCGTGGTCTTCGGGGGCGAGGCGCTGCAGTACGAGAGCCTGCGCGGGTGGCTGGACCGCTACGGGCCGAAGCGCCCGCGGCTGGTGAACATGTACGGGATCACCGAGACCACCGTGCACGTCACCTGGCACACCGTCACCGGCGCGGAGCTGCGCCAGGCGGGGGCCGGGAGCGGCGTGGGCGTCCCGATCCCCGACCTGCGCGCATACGTGCTCGACCCCACGGGGGAGCCCGCGCCGATCGGCGTTCCCGGCGAGCTGCACGTGGGCGGGGCCGGGCTCGCGCGCGGCTACCTGGGAAGGCCGGGGCTCACGGCCGAGCGCTTTGTCCCCGACCCGTTCTCGGGCGAGGCGGGCGCGCGCCTCTACCGCTCGGGCGACCTGGCGCGCTGGAGGGCGGACGGCACGCTCGGATATCTCGGGCGCACCGACCAGCAGGTGAAGATCCGCGGCTTCCGCATCGAGCCGGGGGAGATCGAGTCGCTGCTCCTCGCCCACCCCGGCGTGGCCGCCGCGGCGGTGATCGTCCGCGGCGCGGGGGAGGACGCGGCGCTGGCGGCGTACCTCGTCCCCGCGGGCAAGGCGCTCCCCCATGCCGAGTTGCGCGACGCGCTGCGGAAGCACCTTCCCGAGCACATGCTCCCCGCGGCGTTCGTGGCGGTCGACCGCATCCCGCTCACCGCCAACGGCAAGCTGGACCGCGCCGCGCTCCCCGCGCCCGATGCCGCCGGCGCCGCGCACGCGGACGCGCAGGTGGCGCCGCGGACGCCGGTGGAAGAGGTGCTGGCGGGGATCTGGTGCGAGGTGCTGCGGCGCGACCGGGTGGGGGTGACGGAGAACTTCTTCGAGCTGGGCGGGCACTCGCTGCTGGCCACCCGCGCGGTGTCGCGCATCGCCGAGCTGTTCGCGGTGGAGCCC
>DASWMA010000007.1:0-7648 GCA_036399995.1 Longimicrobium sp.
CATCCACCCCGGCCCCAACCGCGGCGTGAAGCAGGCGGGGTTCGCGGTGCTGCGCGGCACCTTCATGCCCTCGGTGCTGGTGGAGATCGGCTTCGTCTCCAACCACAACGAAGAGCGGCTGCTGGTGGACGAGAACATGCAGGCCTCCATCGCGCGCCAGCTGGCCGAATCGGTGCGCAGCTACTTCAACCGCCCCGGGGTGCGCCCCGCCAGCGAGTGAGGTAGATTCGCGCCCGGCCGAGCTTCACGGCCCGCCGGACGCGTTCCGGCGGGCCGTCGTCGTGGGCGCGATGGCCGTCGTCCGGATGGGAAAGATGCGACTGAAGTCGCGGCTACAACGGCACGCAGTCCGCCTTCGCGGACTTCGCGGGGACGCATCCGTGACGCAGCGAGATGCCCGTCGCGGCCCCACCCGGCCACATCGATGCCTCGGCGTGCACCTCCACCCGCAGGCCGCACGCAGTTGTCCCTCCCCCAGGCTGTTTTGGGGGAGGGACAGGCGCGAAGCGCCAGGGAGGGGGCCCCCCGCCCGCCGCCGCGCCCGATCCGGATCGATCGCACCCAACCATTCCCGCCGCCACGTCATGAACGAGACGGATCCCGTGACCCGCCCGATCCCCATCATCGCCCTGGACGTTCCCGATGCCGCGGGCGCGTTCGCCCTCCTCGACCGCGTGGGGCCCGCGGCGGACTTCGTGAAGGTCGGCCTCCAGCTCTTCACCGCCGAAGGTCCGTCCGTCGTCCGTGAGCTGCGGGGGCGGGGGAAGCGCGTGTTCCTCGACCTGAAGCTGCACGACATCCCCAACACCGTGGCGCACGCAGTGGCCAGCGCGGCGGCGCTCGACGTGGAGCTGCTCACCGTCCACGCCTCCGGCGGCGCGGCGATGCTGCGCGCGGCGGCAGAGGCGGCGACGGGCGGGCGGCTGTCGCTCCTGGGCGTCACCATCCTCACCTCGCTGGATGAAGCCGGGCTCGCGCAGGCGTGGGGGCGCGACCGCGTGGCGGTGGACGAGGAGGTGGGCCGGCTCGCGACGCTGACGTGGGAGTGCGGGATTCCGGGCGTGGTGGCGTCGGTGCACGAGATCGCGGCCGTGCGCCGCGCCGCGGGCGGGCTGCGGGTGCTCACCCCCGGCATCCGCCTGGCCGGCGACGCCGCCGGCGACCAGTCGCGCGTGGCCACCCCCGCCGACGCCGCCCGCCTGGGCGCCGACTACGTGGTGCTGGGCCGCTCCGTCACCGCCGCCCCCGACCCCGCCGCCGCGCTCGCGCGCGCGATCGAGGAGCTGGGGACAAGCTAGACCGGCACTGAAGGCGAGCGGAGGGGAGCCTGGTCGTACCCACGGAGCAGGCGAGAACTACTCCGCCGCCTGCAGGTGCTGCCACGCTGCATCCTCTTCCGGGCGGTTCCAGTCTGCGGCCAGCGCGGGCTCGCTCAGCAAGCCTGTGACCTCGGCCGGCTCATCGGGTTCGATGATCGCTTCGAGGGTCCGGGGCATGATCGCACCTCAGCTTGGGAAAATCGGGCACAGGACAAAGTTAACGGTCGACAGTGCCGCGGGCGAAGTCCCGAACTGTCCACGTCTGGGGCGATCCGCGGCTCCGTTTTCGAAGGTGGCGAGTTCCGTCGGGGCACTGGAGGAAATCCAAACAGACGGTTATCATCATGATGGACTCTGCGGACGCCTGACGAAGGCGTGACGGACGGGCCATCATCCGACATCCCCATCTCAAAGAAGCGCTTTTGCGAGTGACCGGACTTTGGGCCGGTGGCTCGTCATCCGTTTTTCTCCCGTGGTAAGAGGGCCGATCATGCGCGTCAGGAGAATGCCCGAATGGGTGCAGGCCATCCTGGTGGGGGCCAGCACGCTGATCGGCGCCGGCACCTTCTGGTACACCGACATCCACCGGCCGGCGGTGTCGCCCGCCACGCTCACCATCGCGCCCTCGCTGGAAACCATCGGCCGGCAGGGGAACGACCTGCTGGTGCGCGCGTCGCTCAAGATCGACAACCGGAGCCACTACCGCGTGTACGTGCCGGCGTTCTGGTACACGGTGCGCGGCCAGTGCTTCCACCCCCGCGCGCTCCCCGCCGACAGCTACGAGGTGGCGGTGGGCGCGTGGAACGAGGGTGGCATCCACAGCCGCTTCAACCGGGAAGAGACCGGCGAGCTGCTGGTGGTGGGGCGGCCCTCGCCCCGCAAGGACACCTACTTCGAGCCCGGCTCCGAACGGCGCTACGAGGAGCTGTTCCTGGTGCCGCGCGAGCGCTACGCCGCGCTGCGGATGCAGGTGAACTACATGGTCGCCAAGGACATCTCCGAGGTCGACACCACGCGCTGGCGGATGGAGAAGAACCGCGACGTGCGCGAAGAGGTGTTCATCGCCCGCCGCACCATGGGGTTCGACTCGCTGAAGCAGGGCTTCGGCCGGATGACGGTTTCCGAGCCGTACAACCGCCTGGTGCACACCAGCTGGCGCGAGCGGGCCGGCGCGGCCTGGGGGTGGTCGCACGCCAGCCTCGCGCTCTCCCCCACATCCGGCGGCACCGAGCCCTCCGCCGCCTGCGCGCCGGGCTGATCGGCGGTGGGGACGGCTCCCGATGCCGTACGGCGCCCGTCACCGCCGTTGATTTCAGGCCGCGGCGCGCTATCTTTCCGCCGTCCCCTACACCTGTGCCCCGCTCGGCAGTCCATCCAACCGCACCCGCTGGTATCCTTGAGCATGACCGATCGACCACGCGCCGCATACGTGGCGCTTACGCTGGCGTGCATCCTCGCGGTGCCGTGCACGCCCGCGAACGCACGGGCGCAGGGGCTTTCCGCCGCCCGCGGCGGCCCCTCCACGCCGGTGCTCCCCGCCATGCACGCGCGCCCGCCGGCCTCGCGCATGGCGCCCGGCGCGCCCGCGGTGCGGCCGGGGGTGCCCGTGGCGGCGCCCGCGGCCGGCCGGCTGGTGCGCCGCCCGGCGGTGAGCCCCGCGCTCAACCCCACCTCGCCGCTCGACCTCACGCGCGTGAAGGCGAACGGCGAGACGGTGGCGCACATCACCGCCGACGAGGTGAACGGCGGCCGCCCCAGGTTCCCGGTGGGCCCCGGGCTGCGCGGGCCGTCGGTGCTGCGCGTGCAGGTGCTGCTGAACCGCGCGCAGTTCGCGCCGGGGATGCTGGACGGCGGGTGGGGGCAGAACACCGGGGTGGCCGTGTACTGGTTCCAGGCGCGCGAAGGGCTCACCCCCAACGGCGTGGTGGACAGCGCCACCTACGCCCGCCTCGAGCAGGTGGCCGGCCGCCCGCAGCAGCTGGTGGTGAAGCACACGCTCACCGCCGCCGACGTGCGCGGGCCGTTCGTGTCGCTCCCCGGCAGCATCTACGCGCAGGCGCGGATGAACTGCCTGTGCTACGAGTCGCTGGCCGAGAAGCTGAGCGAGACCTTCGCCACGCGCGTGGAGCTGCTGCAGCGGCTGAACCCCGGCGTGCCGCTCGATTCGCTGAAGGCGGGCGACGTGATCAACGTTCCCAACGTCCGCGACCCCAACGCGCCGCCGAAGGGCGTGGTGGAGACGCTGGTGGTGTCGGGCGCCGACCACTACCTGCAGGCGCTCGACGCCGCCGGCCGCATCCTGTACCACTTCCCCATCACCATCGGCTCGTCGTTCGACCCGTCGCCCGAGGGGAGCTTCCACGTGCTGGCCATCACCGAGAACCCGTGGTGGCACTACCAGCCGTCCATCATCAAGGGCCGCAACCCCAACGCGCCCAACGCGCACGTCCCCCCCGGCCCCAACAACTCGGTGGGCCGGGTGTGGATGACGCTGTCGGCGCCGCACTACGGGATCCACGGCACCAAGAGCCCCGAGACCATCGGCTACGCGGTGTCGGCCGGGTGCGTGCGGCTGGCCAACTGGGACGCGCTGTACCTGGCGCGGCGCCTCACGCGCGGCACCCCGGTGGTGTTCCGCGGCACCCGCACGCCCGAGAAGCAGAACGTGGTGAACCGCACCGCGCCCACCCCCACCCGCCCCGCGGTTGCCGGCGTGCGCGTGGACAGCGCCCGCCCGATGGCCGCCGACTCGGTGCGGCGCGACAGCACCCGCCGCGACTCGGCGCGCACCACGCCGGCCCGTCCGGACAGCGCCACCGCCAAGCCCGACAGCGCCGCGGCGGCGCCCTCGCCCGTGCAGACCCCGCCGCCCGCGGCCGCCGCTCCGCCGCCGACACCCGTCGCGGCCCCGAAGCCCGACAGCGCGGCCGCGGTGACGCCGTAACATCGGACGGAGGATGAAGAAAGCGGCCCTCGCACCTGCGGGGGCCGCTTTCGTTTGTATCCCGGGACGATCGGTGATGACGCGGTGCTCGTCCTTGGGGAGTCCGCGAAGGCGCCGCGAAGGCGGACTGCGTGCCGTTGTAGCCGCGACTTCAGTCGCATATTCCACCCCCGACCACCGCCCACCGAACTCCCGCCGCCCACCTGGCAAACCCCTCGAAAATACCTGTCCGCAACGTGGTGTCTGCAGTAATTTCCCTCAATCGCCGTCGACGTACTACCGTCCCGAATCTCGATCGAACCGCCCCTTCCCCGATGAGCCTGCTCGCATCCGTCCGGCGGCCGCTGCTGGTCGCCGTGCTGATCTGCATCCCGTCGGCCGCCGCCGCGCAGGGGCGCACGCCGCTGCCGCAGAACGGCGCCTACACCGAGCCGCCGCAGCTGCTGAACCAGGCGGAGGTCACGGCGCTGGCGCTTTCCAGCTATCCGCAGCAGCTGAAGGACCTGGGTTTGGGCGGAAGCCCGCACGTGCGGCTGTTCATCGATTCCACCGGCGCGATCGCCGAGCGGCGGATCGAGCGCTCCAGCGCCTTGCCCGCGCTCGATTCGGCCGCGCTGAAGGTGGTGGACGCGATGCGCTTCGCACCGGCGAAGAACGGCGAGCAGCCGACGCACCTGTGGGTGACGCTCCCGGTGCAGTTCCGCATCGCCGCGGCCACCGGGCAGCTCGAGCCGTTCAAGACGCCGCCGCGCGTCACGAATCTGCGCGAGATCATGGAGCAGATGTCCAACCGGATGGCGTACCGCACCACGCGCTCCGACCGCTGGCCGCGGCTTCGCGTGTTCGTGGCGAAGGACGGCACGCCCACGGCCATCGAGATGAACGACCCCAGCGGAGACGCCGCACACGATTCCGCGGCGATGCTGGCCGCCCTGGCCGCGCGCTTCGAGCCGGCTCGCAACGCCGCGGGCCAGCCGGTGGAGGCCTGGATGCTGATCACCATCCAGCCGGTCTACCGATAAGGTGCGCACGCCACCGAGCGAAGGCCCGCTCCCCCGCATGGAGGAGCGGGCCTTCGCGTTCATGGCGCCCTTGCGTCAGCCGCGCTTGCCGCACACCTTGCGAACATCGATTCGCATGCGCCTGCACGCGCCCACTTCCGCGCGGAGCCCAGCCTTGCCCGATCCATCCGGCGATCGTCCCCGGCAGTCGTCACTCGAGCCGCGCCAGGCGCGCAGCCGCGAAACGCTCACGCGCCTGCTCGACGCGGCCGAGGCGGTGCTGAGCGAGGGCGGGCTCGATGCGGCCACCGTGCCGGCAATCGCGCAGCGCGCGGGGGTGTCGGTGGGCGCGGTGTACCGCCGCTTTCCCGACAAGGACGGGCTGCTGCGCGCCGTGCACGAGCGCGTGGTGCAGCGCTACCGCGAGATGAACGAGGCGCGGACGCAGCCCGAGGCGTTCGCCGGGGCCACGCTTGAGCAGATCGTGAGCGCGACCGTGCGGGGGATGGTGCAGGTGTACCGCGAGCGCCGTCTGCTGATGCAGGCGATGCTGCGATACACCGAGACGCACAGCGACCCCGAGTTCCGCGCCCGCGCGGCCGAGACGAACACGGCGGCGCTGGGGCACTTCGTCCGCATCATCGCGTCGAAGGGCGGCCAGGTGCGCCACCCCAACCCCGAGGCCGCCGCCCGCTTCGCGCTGGTCACGCTGGGCCTGGTGCTGCGCGGCGTGGTGCTGGCCGACCACGCCCCCCCCGGCCTCTCGCTCGCCGACGACTTCAGGCTCGAAGACGAGCTGACGCGGATGGTGCTGGGGTACCTGGGGGTGGAGCGGAGCGGGTAACACCGAGCAACGCTACTCGCGGGTGATGCGCCGCCGCCATTCGTGTGGATCGCGCGAGGTGTGGAGACAGCCGATGATCACCACCTCGGAGGCGTGGATCTCGTAGAAAACGGCGTAAGGAAAGCTGTGCGGCAGCACGCGCCGCACCTGCTCTTCGACGATCTGGTAGTGGAATGGCGTACGGCGGAGTTGGGATGTCACCGTCCGAATCGCTGCCAGAAACCGGCGCCCGAGACCGCGCTGCTGGAGTTCGTACCACCGGGCCGCTTCGGCAATCTCTTCCTCTACGTCGGGCCAGAGAACCAGCCGGTAAAGCCGGGCTGTCAATCGAGCGACCGCTCGATCCTTTCAAGCGCCTCGTCCAGGGGAATCGCTGCGCCAGGATTGCGGCGATAAGCCTCGGAACGGCTCCGCAGAAGCGAGCGGTGCGCATCGCTCAGCGGGAGACGCGAGGGATCGGCGTTGACATCGTCGGCAACGCTGTCCCACAGCTCCTCGATCAGCTCGATGCGGTCCGGCACGCTGAGCCGCAGCAGGTCGGATAACGGTCCTGTGCTCATCTCGAGTTCCACACGTGGAGGAAGGCCGAAGCAAAATGGACAGCTAGAACAA
The DNA here is from genome assembly GCA_036399995.1 of Longimicrobium sp. GTDB lineage: Bacteria > Gemmatimonadota > Gemmatimonadetes > Longimicrobiales > Longimicrobiaceae > Longimicrobium. Next base: position 6,721 of record DASWMA010000007.1, read on the forward strand.
ATTAATAGCCCGGGTCCGCGCGGTCAACGTCTGCGCAGGCCCGGGCTATGGTCCTTGAACATCCCGTCAGCCGCCGACCTGCGACAGCGCCATCAGCCCACCGCTTCCCTCGTCGCTGCCCTGGACGAGCCAGTGGCGCTCGGGCTTGATGCGCAGCGTCTGGCGCACCAGCGGCTCGATCGGCTCGCCGCGGCGGAGCGGGTCGCGGAGGTTGGTCTGCAGGTGGCCGAACAGGCAGGGGCGGAGCTGGCCGTCGGCCGTCAGGCGCATCCGGTTGCAGCTGCCGCAGTAGTTGTGGCTCATCGGCGTGATCACGCCCACCGTGCCCGCCGCATCCGCGAAGGCGAAGTAGCGCGCCGGCCCGTTCCCCGCCGGCCCCGCTACCGGCTCCAGCGCGCCGATCCGCCCGATGCGCCCCAGGATCTCGTCGGACGAAACGTACTCGTCGCGCGACACGCCCAGATTGTCGCCGGTGGGCATCACCTCGATGAAGCGCACGTGCCACGGCCGCTCGCGGGTGATGGCCGCGAACGCCTCCACCTCGTCGTCGTTGCGGCCGCGCATCACCACGCAGTTCAGCTTGATGGGCGCGAACCCCGCGCGCTCCGCCGCCGCCAGCCCGCGCATGATCGCGTCGGCGCTCCCCGCGCGGCGCGAGATGGCGTCGATGCGCCCGGGGATCAGCGAGTCGAGCGACACGTTCAGCCGGTCCACGCCGGCGGCGCGCAGCTCGCTCGCCTGCTCCTCCAGCAGCACCGCGTTGGTGGAAAGGGCCACGTCGCGGATCCCCTCCACCGCGCGGATCTTCCGCACCAGCGTGGCGAGGTCGCGGCGCACCAGCGGCTCGCCGCCGGTGATGCGCACCCGGCTCAGCCCCATCCCCGCCATCACGCGGACGATCTCGGCGATCTCCTCGTAGCTCAGCAGC
>DASWMA010000008.1:0-10076 GCA_036399995.1 Longimicrobium sp.
CGTCTTCGCTGGCGTCGAAGCGGTCCAGGATGTCTTCGATGTCGCCGTTCTCGTAGTCGGCGCTGGTGAGCGCCACGCTCTTGACCGTGCGGTCGCCGCCCCATTCGAAGGTGTTCAGCACGTTGCTGAGCGACGCGCTGAAGGTCAGGTTCGGCCGCGGCTGGAAGGCGGCGCCCAGGTCCAGCCCGAAGCCGCTCCCGCCCTCTTCCTTGACCCCCGCGTAGGTCACCCGGATGTCGGTGGGGATCCCCACCCCGTTGCGCACGGTGTCCACGTCCACGATCCCCGAGCGCACCATCCCGCCGCTGCGGTAGTAGTGCACGGTGGCGCCCGCGCTCAGCGCGCCGGCCACCGGGACGGGGAGGCGGCGGCCGTACGAGGCGGCCACGTCGAAGTAGCTGGCGCGGAAGCCCTGCGTGAGCCCGGGATTGATGCTGGGCACGCCGCGCTCCAGCGGCTGGAAGCCGAACAGGAGCAGGTCGAGGAAGTCCTTCTGCAGGGTGTGGTTGCCCAGCGTGTTGTAGCTGAGCCCCACGGCCACGCGGCGGATCTGCGCGGCGATCAGCGGCACCCGTACCTCGGCGCGCACGTCGGTGCCGGTGCCGGGGATCTGGTCGAGCAGCTCTTCGCGCCGCTCGGCGGTCTGGTTCTCGTAGTCCACCACGTCGGCCACGTCGCCGATCCCCAGCCCCAGGATGTCGGCGCCCACCGCGAAGGCGGGGATGGTGAAGCTCCAGTGCGAGCTGTTGGGAAGCCCCAGGTTGGCCGGGTTCTGCCACAGGCTCTCGCTGCCGCGCGCGGCGGCCACGTAGCCGGTGCCCGTCCCCAGCGCGCGCGGGGTGAGCGGGAGCTGCGCCGCGGCCGGCGCGGCGGCCAGGGCGGCCAGCGCCGCCAGCGTGCACACACGGTATCGGTTCATGCGTCTCTTGGGTTGGTTCGGTTCATTGCAAGGAAAGGACATTCTGCCCGCTGCGGTGTATCAGCACGGCTCGCGCCGCGCTCCGCAGGCCCGGCGACGCGCCAAGATAGGCGCGGCCGCGCGGCGGCGGAAGCGTGCCGCTTCCCCGCGGGGCGCGCCGGGGCTAGTTTCAAGCCGCTTCAATCCACGAAATTCCACGCACAGGCAGTCGGTACGTTGCGCATAGATCACATCCGGAACTTCTGCATCGTCGCCCACATCGACCACGGGAAGAGCACCCTGGCCGACCGGCTGATCGAGTTCACCCGAACCCTTCAGCTGCGCGAGATGAAGGAGCAGGTGCTCGACTCGATGGACATCGAGCGCGAGCGCGGCATCACCATCAAGCTCAACGCCGTGCGGATGCAGTACGCGTCGCAGGGCGGCACCAGCTACGAGCTGAACCTGATCGACACCCCCGGGCACGTCGACTTCACCTACGAGGTCTCGCGCTCGCTGGCCGCGTGCGAGGGCGCCATCCTGGTCGTCGACTCGTCGCAGGGTGTCCAGGCGCAGACGCTCTCCAACCTGTTCCTGGCGATGGACGCGGGGCTGGAGATCATCCCCGTGCTCAACAAGATCGACCTTCCCGGCGCCGAGCCCGAGCGGCGGCGCGCCGAGCTGGTGGACCTGCTGGGCGTCGATCCGGGCGAGGTGATCCTGGCCAGCGCCAAGGCGGGGGTCGGGATCGAGGAGATCCTGGAGGCGATCGTTGCGCGCGTCCCCCCGCCCGTGGGCGATCGCGACGCCCCCGCGCGGGCGCTGATCTTCGACAGCTACTACGACAAGTACGTGGGCGCCGTCCCCAGCATCCGCGTGGTGGACGGGGTGTTCCGGCCGGGGATGCGCATCGCCTTCGGGAGCAACGACTCGGTCTACCCGGTGGACGAGGTGGGCTTCCTGCAGCTGGGGCGCTACCCGCTGGCCGAGCTGGGGCCGGGCGAGGTGGGGTACATCATCGCGGGGATCAAGCGCGTGCAGGACACGCGCAGCGGCGACACCATCCTCGACGCCACCAACCGCGCCACCGAGCTCCTCCCGGGGTACCAGGAGGTGAAGCCGATGGTGTTCGCGGGGATCTACCCCACCGACACCGAGCAGTACGAGGAGCTGCGCGACGCGCTGGCCAAGCTGCAGCTGAACGACGCCTCGCTCAGCTACGAGCCCGAGACCTCGCTGGCGCTGGGCTTCGGCTTCCGCTGCGGCTTCCTCGGCCTGCTGCACATGGAGATCATCCAGGAGCGCCTCGAGCGCGAGCACGACCTGGACCTGATCACCACCGTGCCCAACGTGAAGTACAACGTGGTGATGACCGACGGGACCGAGCTGTGGATCGAGAGCCCCAGCGCGCTCCCCGACCCCACCAAGATCGACGAGATCCGCGAGCCGTACGTGCGCGCGCGGATCATGACGCCAGCCGACTACATCGGCGCGGTCCAGAAGCTGTGCCACGAGCGCCGCGGCGAGTTCAAGGGGATGACCTACCCCGACCCGCAGCGCGTGGAGTTGGCGTACGACCTGCCGCTCGCCGAGATCGTGCTCGACTTCTACGACCGGCTGAAGAGCGCCACCCGGGGCTACGCGGCGCTCGACTACGAGTTCGCCGACTACCAGGCCAACCCGCTGGTCAAGCTCGACATGCTGATCAACGGCGACCCGGTCGACGCCTTCAGCGTGATCATCCACCGCGACAAGGCCTACGAATACGGCCGCAACGTGAGCGAGAAGCTGCGCCAGCTGATCCCGCGGCAGATGTTCGAGGTGGCCATCCAGGCGGCGATCGGCAACAAGATCATCGCGCGCGAGAGCATCAAGGCGATGCGGAAGAACGTGACCGCCAAGTGCTACGGCGGCGACATCAGCCGCAAGCGCAAGCTGCTCGAGAAGCAGAAGGAAGGGAAGAAGCGGATGAAGCAGGTGGGCACCGTGGAGATCCCGCAGGAAGCCTTCCTCGCCGTGCTGCAGGTCGGCGACTGATTCGACCGGTGCGGGGGTACGGGGGTACGGAACGGCGGACGGGTGTGGTGTACCAGTGGCGAGCGTGTTCGTCGCCGCCTGGACGGACCCATCCGTCACGTCTCCCCCGTCCGCCGCCTTCGTGGCCGATGCCCGTCCGCGGTCCCAAGACGTATTCGTGCAACTGATTCGTACTTCCGTCCGTAGATCCGCACGTCGGTAAATCCATACTCCGTACTTTCGTACCCCGTACCTCCGCACCACGCATGTCCCTGATCACCTGTCCCGACTGCGAGCAGCGGGTTTCGCAGTTCGCGCCCGCCTGCCCGCACTGCGGCCGTCCGGCCAGTGCCGCGCAGCCCGCCTACGCCGAGCGGCCGGCATACGGTCAGCCGCCCGCGTACGCCGAGCGGCCGGCATACGGTGCCCCGTCCGCGTATTCCGCCGGGCCGGGCTACGGCGCCCCCGCCGCGTATGCGCCCGCGCCCGTCGACCCGCTGGCCGCGAAGAAGCAGAACGTGCAGATCGCCTACGGGCTGTACGCCGGCTCGTACATGTTCGCGCCGCTGCTGATCGTGGCGGTGATCATGTGCTACGTGCAGCGCGGCAGCATCCGCCACACCTGGCTCGACGCGCACTACGACTGGCTGATCGACACCTTCTGGATGAGCTTGCTCGGCAGCATCGTGCTGGGGCTGGGCGCCGTGCTGATGATGGTGGTGTTCGCGCCGTTCGGCCTGATGGCGCTGGTGCTGGTGGTGCTCGCCGCGATGGGATGGCCTATCTACCGGCTGGTGGTGGGGTACACCGCGCTCACCAACGGGCGCTCCCCGGTGGGCACGCTGTCGTCGCCGCGGTGGTGACGGGGCCGCACCCGTTCTCCCCCCGTATCCCCCGTACCCCCGTACCTCCTACCCGCACCGCGATGGCGCTGATCGCCTGTCCCGACTGCCACCGGGCGGTTTCGCACGACGCGGCCGCGTGCCCGGGGTGCGGCCGGCCGCTGCAGAGCCCGGTCTCGGCGCGGCCGGCGTCCGTGCGGCAGATCGAGGCCGAGAAGCAGAACCTGCAGATCGCCTACGGGCTGTACGCCGGGTCGCTGGTGGTGGGGCCCCTGGCCATCGCGTCGCTGATCTTCTGCTACGTGAAGCGCAAGGACGTGCGCGGCACCGCCGCGGCCTGGCACTACGACTGGCTGATCGAGACCTTCTGGACCCACTTCTTGGGGGTGCTGGGCGGGACGGTGGTGCTGGTGGTGCTGGTGCTGATCGGGGCGGGCCTCGTGCTGGCCTTCCTGCTGATGCTCGCGCTGATCCTGTTCGCCGTCGGGTACCCCATCTACCGGCTGGTGGTGGGGTTCAGGGCGCTCAGCGCCTGCCGGGGCCCGTACGAAGGGGGCCGGCCGCAGTGGTGAGCCGCGCGCTGCCGTAGCGCCTTCCCATCGCCCGGACCCGCCCACCGCGGCCCGTCCGGGCGATCCGTTTTGAGGAAGCTGCCCCGTTGCGTTACAATTACCCGTCGCCGGGTGGAGCGTCGGCCCGGGTCCCGGCGAATGGACCGACACCGCCGAGGGTGCGTTTGCGTCTTCCCGTTGTTGCCGGCCCGCGCCTGCCCGCGCGGTGGTGATGGCCAGCCCCGTGGCGCCGCGGAGCGCGTCCGTCATCTTCACCACCTACAACAGCCCGCGCGCGCTGGAGCTGGTGCTGTGGGGCTTCGCCGCGCAGACGCGGCGCGACGCGGAGATCGTGGTGGCCGACGACGGCTCGGGGCCCGAGACCGGGGCCGTGGTCGACCGGCTGCGGGGCGAGACGGGGCTGGAGATCCTGCACGTGTGGCACCCGGACCAGGGCTTCCGCAAGACCGAGATCCTGGACCGCGCCATCCTGGCGTCGCGCGGCGAGTACCTGGTGTTCACCGACGGCGACTGCATCCCGCGGGCAGACTTCGTGGCCACCCACCTGGCGCTGGCGCGGCCGGGCCGCTTCCTCTCGGGCGGCTACCTGAAGCTGCCGCAGGCGGTGAGCGAGGCGATCACCCCCGACGACGTGCGCACGGGCCGAGTGGCCGACCCGCGCTGGCTGCGCGCGCAGGGGTGGAAGCCGGGGCACCGCGCGCTGCGGCTCACCCGGGCGCGCCCGCTGGCGGCGCTGCTCGACGCGGTGACGCCCACGCGGCCCACCTGGAACGGGCACAACGCCAGCTGCTGGCGCGGCGACCTGGTGGCCGTGAACGGGTACGACCTGGACATGGCCTACGGCGGGCTGGACCGCGCCGTGGGCGAGTGCCTGGTGAACGCCGGCGTGCGCGGGCTGCAGCTTCGCCACCGCGCGCCCGTGCTGCACCTGCACCATGCGAAGCCGTACGTGGACGCCGAGAAGTGGCGGCGCAACCGCGAGCTGCGCCGGCGCATCCGCCGCGAAGGCGTGACCCGCGCCGCGCGCGGGCTGGCCGAGCTGGAGCCGGACCCGATGCTGCGGGTGAACGGCGAACCGATCCAACTGGAGACGCGATGACCCCCGGAACGGCCGAGAAGCGCTGGATAGCAGGGGTGGACCTGGGCGGCACCAACATCGTGGTGGGGCTGATCCCCATCGAGGGCGGCGAGGTGCTGGGGCTGCGCACGCAGGCGACCGACGCCACGCGCGGGGCCAAGTACGTGGTGGACCGCATGGTGGCCATGGTGGAAGAGGCGATCTGCGACGTGACCACCACCCACGAGACCACCCGCGACGCCGTGGCCGGGGTGGGGATCGGCTCGCCGGGGCCGCTGGACCGCAAGACGGGGACGGTGATCAACACCCCCAACCTGGGGTGGCGCAACTTTCCGCTGCGCGACCTGATGGCCAACGCGCTGCACCTGCCCTGCACGCTCGACAACGACGCCAACTGCGCCACCTACGGCGAGTGGTGGCTGGGCGCGGGGCGGGGAACGCAGACGCTGGTGGGGCTCACGCTGGGGACGGGGATCGGCGGCGGGATCGTGCTGAACGGCGAGATCTTCCACGGCTGCAGCGACGTGGCCGGCGAGATCGGCCACATGACCATCGACAGCAACGGGCGGCGCTGCAAGTGCGGCAACTACGGGTGCCTGGAGCAGTACGCCAGCGGCCCGGCCATCGCCACGCGGGCCATCGAGGGGCTCGACGCCGGCTCGCCGTCGATGCTGATCGACATGGTGCACGGCCGGCTGGAAGACATCACCGCCGCGATCGTGTACGAGGCCGCCGTGAGCGGCGACCCCTACGCCACCGAGGTGGTGAAGGACACGGCCAAGTTCCTGGGCGCGGGCGTGGCCAGCATCATCAACATCCTGAACCCCGAGATGGTGGTGATCGCGGGCGGGGTGACGCGCGCGGGCGAGCACCTGTTCGACCCCCTGCGCGCCGAGGTGCGCCGCCGCGCCTTCCGCAGCGCGCAGGAGTGCTGCCGGATCGTGAGCGGGCAGCTTCCCGGGACGGCGGGGGTGGTGGGGGCGGCGGCGGTGTTCAAGAAGGAGAACTACGGGCATGTCTGAGGCGGGCCGCAGCTTCGGGAAAGGCTGGTGCCGTGTGGCAGGCATCCCGAAGGGCGGCTGAAGCCACGGGCTACAACGACTGGAAGCCTCGCAAACTGCGCGAGGCTGTTCGGCGCGGGTTGCGCGTGACAGCCGCTTCGGCGGGCTTCGTGACGGGCGGCTGAAGCCACGGGCTACAACGGCAGGAAGCCTCGCAAACTGCGTGAGGCTGTGTGGGCGGCGTCTGCTCGTCGCGCGAAGGCCTTCGCCGGGACGACTGTGGAGTCGGAGGGCGTGCTCACGCGCCTTCCCTCGCGGGTTGCCTCGGAACGGCGTGAGGGCGGCGCCACGAAGTCCCTGTGAAGGAAGAAGTTGCAGTTGAAGCCTGACGCGGTTTGTCAGGCTTTCCGTTGTTGTTGCCGCGGCTTCAGCCGCCTTTGGCCTGCTCCAAACTTCACCTCCGGTCACCGTGCCCCGTCGCCTCGGCATCATCGGCACCTTCGTGTGGGACACCGTCTGGACGCTGGCCGACCGGGCGGCGGGGCGGCCGTTCGAGTCGTGGGGCGGGGTGTCGTTCTCCATGGCTTCCGCCGCGGCCATGCGGCCGGATGGGTGGGAGATCGTTCCCATCGCCCACGTCGGCGCCGACCTGCTGGAGCGGGTGCACGAGTACCTCGACACGCTCGATGGCGTCGGCTCGCGCGCGGGGATCGTGGCGGTGGACGAGCCCAACAACCGCGTGGAGCTGGTCTATCGCGACGACACGTCGCGCGACGAGACCATGCGCGGCGGGGTGCCGGGGTGGAGGTGGGACGAGCTGGCGCCGCACCTGGTGGGGCTCGACGCGCTGTACGTGAACTTCCTTTCCGGGTTCGAGATGGGGCTGCCGACGGCGCGGCAGCTGCGAAGCCTGGCGATCCCGGTGTACGCCGACCTGCACTCGCTTTTCCTGGGCCCGCCGCGCGCCGACGGGCCCCGCGAGCCGCGTCCGCTGCCGCGCTGGGGCGACTGGCTGCGCTGCTTCCACGCGCTGCAGATGAACGAGGGCGAGTACGAACTGCTCAGCGGCGAGCCCCTGCAGCCGGACCGCTACCCGGACTGGATGCTGCGCTACGGCGACGTGCGCGCCGTTTTCCTGACGCAGGCCGAGCGCGGCGCCCGCTTCATGGCCGACCGCGACCTGTTCGGCCCGCGTGGCGAGGGGCGGATGGTGGAGCACGGCGCGGTGCCGGCGCTCCCCTGCGCACCCGGCGGCGACCCCACCGGGTGCGGCGACGTGTGGGGGGCGGCGGTGTTCTGCGGGCTGCTGGGCGGGCTGACTCCCCTGCAGGCGGTGGAGCGGGCGAACGCCGTAGCCGCGGCCAAGCTGCGCCACCGCGGCGGCACCGGGCTGTTCGAGCACCTCTCTCGCTTCGATCTCGGCACCGGTACACCCTTTCCGGGGTGAACAGCCGTTCCTGGGTGCGCATGATGAATCGAGTCCCGGCCGGCACGGCCGGGACTCGAAATGTCTTGCGCGCGCGGGAAATCTGGCGCACACTCCGTCCATCCGCCGGGCGCGCCGTCGGGCGCCTGCCGGCCGGTGGGTCCGGAACGTGCGCGGTCGACCCCTGCCCGTGCACGGAGTCCGTTGCCCTCGACATTACCCGGAGCTCGCCTGCTGCCTCACATGCGCCGTCTTCTCGCGATCCTGATGCTGGTGCCGGCCGTTGCCGGGTGCCACTACCACCGCACGGTGTACAGCCCCACGCGCCCCGAAGAGAGCGGGCAGCGCGAGCCGCAGCACCGCTTCACCATGATGCGGGCGGTGACCTTCTTCCCGTTCATCAACCGCGAGTGGGACCTGAACCTGGCGATCGAGTCGGAGCAGATCCGCGAGGGGGCGCAGGTGCAGGTGCCCAGCTCCACCGTGCAGGCGGTGTTCACGCAGTACGCGCAGCCCGAGCGGGTGATGGCGGTGCCCACCGGCACCATCCGCTTCATACAGGTGCTCCCCGATGCGGTGCAGGCCGAGGTGGACCTGCGCGCCAACGTCCCCTCGCAGTGGACGGTGCGCCGCGTGGTCTGGTTCCGCTACTCGCCCATGGCCGCCACCGAGATGCCCTGGATCCGCCCCGACTCGGCCGTGGTCGCAACGCCCTGACTGCGGCGGTGGACCTCTGCCGGGACAGTGGGAGGCGGGATGATGTCGAGCCGGAATCCCCCGCGAATCGGGCGTCACGCGGCGTGAATTTGCGAGTGGACTCGCGGCTGCAACGGGCACACAGTCCGCCTTCGCGCCGCCTTCGCGGACTTCGACGGCGGCCCCTGCGAGATCCGTCAGGAACGATTGATCTCGGCCCGTGAAGCCTCGCGCAGTTTGCGAGGCTTTTCGTCGTTGTTGCTGCGGCTTCAGCCGCCGGTGCGATCCCTGCGGCCGCCCCAGGGGCAGCGATGACGCTCAAGCCTCCGCCCCACAGCCTCGCGCAGTTTGCGAGGCTTCCTGTCGTCGTTGCTGCGGCTTCAGCCGCCGGTGCGATCGCGATCCCGGCGCGATCCCCGGCTGATCCGCGTGAGACCCCGCCCGTCCGCTACCTTCCACACCGAACACTTTCCGATTCCCTCCGCCGGACGTAGTTTGCCGCCATGCCCATGCACAGGAGCGCGCGCCCGTGACGCGCGTGGTACAGGTCGCACAGACCCTGAACGATCAGGCCTTGGAGGCCCTGCTGGCCGAGGCCGCCGACGCCGGCGACACGCGGCTGCTCTTCGACGCGCGCCACGTGCGCTTCGCCGACCCGTACGGGATGACGGGGCTGCTGGCCCTGGGCACCTACATCGGCGAGACGGGCGGGCGGCCGATGCTGCAGATGCCGCAGTCGGCCGACGTGCTGCGCTACTTCGCGGGGATCGGCTTCACCGCCGCCGCGCAGGCGGTGTTCGAGATGGGCGACGTGCCGCGCGGCCGCCCGGCGGGGGAGGGAAGCGTCCTCCTCCCCATCACCGTGATCGGCAGCCACGAAGACGTGCACGGCGTGGTGAACGAGCTGAACGAGGGGCGCGTCTCCACCCTGCTGGCCGAGCAGCTGGGCTACTCCAAGAGCGACGCGATCGCCTTCAGCATGCTGCTGAGCGAGGTGTCGCAGAACATCATCGAGCACGCCGACGCGCCGGGGTGGGTGGGGATCCAGGTGTACAACTGGGCCCGCCGGCTGGGGCGGAAGGTGGCGGTGATCGCGGTGATGGACCTGGGGATCGGCTTCAAGGGGAGCCTCGAGCGCGAGCACGCCGCCCGCTTCGGCGACCGCTGGGGCGACGCCACGGCGCTCGAGGCGGCGTTCATCCACGGCGTCACGCGCTTCCGCGACCCGGGCCGCGGCCAGGGGCTCAAGCAGATCCGCAAGAAGGTGGGGCGCTGGGGGGGCAAGATCGCCATTCGCAGCGGCACCGCCCGCATCGCCGACGTGCCCGAGTGGGACGACAGCGTGCCGATGGAGACGGGGCTCCCGTACTTCCCCGGCGCGCAGATCGAGATCATCCTTCCCGCGCGCGAGCCCGCCCCACCGGCGCCGCCCGCGAAGGTCCCCGGCGCCCGCGCGGCCACGCAGGCCCCGCCGCGCCGGCCGCCGCCGGGCTGACCGGCATCCCCGGGACGGGGGACGCGGTCTCGTACCGCCGTACCCCCGTACC
>DASWMA010000009.1:0-3130 GCA_036399995.1 Longimicrobium sp.
AGACGCGAGTCAGGGGTCGATGGGATCGTCGGGAGGGGTGCAGATGTCCAGCGACTCGGGCGGCGAGGCGCACTCGGGGCAGGTGTACACCGGCTCGCAGGTGGAGCCGTAGTCGGGGCCCGTGTAGCAGCCGGGGACCCAGTACGTGGGGAACTCGTTGCCGCGCACCGTCCCCGCTCGCGCCGTCTCGCGCGCGGTGGGGAACGACTCCACGCGCAGCTCTTCGGCGCACAGGCGAAGCTTTCTCATGACGTCCCTGTCTGCAGATGGGGAGAGGGCCGCGACGCGGCGGCCGGAGCGCCCGCGCGGGTGTGGACGGGTGACCCGCTCGATGTGCGAGGAAGTGCTTCACAGGCCGTGGGCAGATCGCGATGGTCAATCAATAGTCGCGAAGTGCGACGAACGGAAGGTGGATGAGGGGTGACGAACCGAAAACGATCCCTCCGGCGCGACGTGCGCCGGAGGGATCGTTGTTCGCTGGACGATGATCCGTCGTCAGCCCGGCGTGGCGGCGCCGATGGGGAAGGCGCGGGCGTGCCACGCGTCGCCCAGGCGCGTCTCCCAGCGGCCGGCGCGCAGGTCGCCCACGGTGGCCACGGTGTTGTCGAACACGGGCGTGCCCTCGCTCACCCCGCCCGCCGCGGCGATGCGGCGGAACTCCGGTCGCTCTGCCGCGTGGACGTCGCCCGCGGCGTCGCGGTAGAAGACGAACGACGAGGTGCGGCGCAGGTCGGTGCCCAGCTCGCGCTCCAGGTCGGCCAGCGCGTGGAAGAGCGAGTCGATGGAGCACCCCGAGACGCCGGTCGCGCGCTCGTCGGCGGCGATCAGCAGGAACTGGCCATGGCGGAAGTCGCGCGCGCCCACCACCGGCGCGCCGTGCGCGGCCCAGCGCTCCAGGAAGCCGTCCACGCGACCCAGCAGCGCGTCGGCATCAGGCGTGGCCAGCGGGCGCGGCGCGGCGAACACCCACACGCGGGCGTCGTCGGGCATGCGGTCGAACGGTACGGCGGGCATGTCGGTCTCTCCTGCTGGTGGTGCGTCGTGGTGTCGATCTGGTGTACCCCGGCCGCGCGCCCGGGTGCGTCAGCCGTCCACCGAGGCGATCTCGTGAAGCTGCTGGGCGGTGAGGCGGTACGTGTACCACTCCTTCATCCGCCGCGCGCCCAGCTTTTCGTAGAAGTCGATGGCGAGCTGGTTCCAGTCCAGCACCACCCACTCCATCCGCCCGCAGCCTCGCCGGATCGCCTCGCCCGCAAGGTAGCGGATCATGGTGCGGCCGACGCCGTCGCGCCGCGCGTCGGGGAGCACGAAGATGTCTTCGAGGTACAGCGTGGGGAGCGCCAGGAACGACGAGTACGTCTCGCAGGTGATGGCGTAGGCCACCGCCCGCCCGTCCACCTCGGCCATGTACACCGCGATGCGGTGCGGCTCGGGGCCGAACGCGTCGTTCAGGAGCCGCGCGCGTGCGTCGGGGGTGGGGCGGTCGAGCTTCTCGTAGTCAGCCAGCGCGTCCACCAGCGCCAGCCAGCTGTCGCCGTCCGCCTGCGTGGCGGGGCGGACGGTCACGCGTTCGGACATCGGGTACGTGCGGGTGGTGATGGAGATCGGGCCCGCCGGACGGCGGCCGGTCGGCGCGGAAGGTAAGCGGACGGGCATCGGCGCGGCAACGAACGATTCTGCGCCGGAGGTCCAGGGGATGTGGGTCGGGATGTAACCCTGCCGGCGCAGCGGGGTACGTGCGGCGGTTGACGGCGGGGTGCGGCGTGGCCCATCCTGTCGAGCACCGGGACGGGAACCTCTGATCGGCTGTGCGAATGCATCGAAGGGCTCTTACCGCGGTTCTGCTCACGCTGGCGACGTTCGCCTGCACGCCGCCACCTCCTCCACCCCCGGCGCCGCTGCCGCCGCCACCCCCTCCAGTGGTGGAGGAGACGGACGCCGAAAAGACCGCGCGGGCGCAGCGGCTGTGGGAAGAGGGGACCACGATGGGGCGGCAGGGGCGGTGGGGGCAGGCCGAGCGCTCGTACCGCGAGGCCTCCACCCTGCGGCCGGATTCGGCCATCTACCACATGGCGCTGGCCAACGCGCTGCAGCAGCAGTCGCGCTACAGCGAGGCCGCCGACGCGCTCCTCGCCGGCATCCGCGCAGAAGAGGCGGAGCCGACGCCCAACCACCGCGTGATCGCGGTGGACTACGAGCGCCTGATCCAGATGCTGGAGCGCGCCAACCGCCTCGACGAGGCCCGCAGCGCCCGCGAGCGCCAGCGCCTGCATCGCATGCTGCGCGACACGGCGCCGCCGGAGTAGGCATCATCCCGGGCCGCGGCAGGGCCCCCACCCGGCATCTGGCGGACGGTACTGCTGTCCGCCAGATGCCGACCTCCCCCAAAACAGCCTGGGGGAGGTAAACGGAAAGCGATCATCGAAATGAAAGCCTCGCGCGGTTTGCGAGGCTTTGTGCCGTTCCAGCCTGCGGGTTCACCCGCCCGTATGGATCTCCGCCCTCAAGTCGATTGCCTCACCCGCGCCGCCGCTTCGGGCCCGATGATGCGCGCCAGCTCGTACTCCGCCAGCTCGCCGATGCGCTCCAGCGTGACGTCCGCCGGGGCGTAGCGGGCCAGGATCCCGGCGTCGAGCGCGTAGTGGCCCTGGCGCGGGAAGACGGTGGTCAGGCGCGGACCCCAGACGTTTCGCATCGCGTCCAGGATGCGGAGCTTGTCGTCCACCATCACGTAGTGCCGCGCGGGGTAGCGGGCCTCCACGTCGTCCAGCATCTCTTCCTTGTGGATGTAGATCAGGACGTTTCCCTCCACCGCGTCCCACAACCCGGAGCGCTCCACCTTGCGCGGCTGGAACACCACGTCGCCGTCGGACAGGATCACCACCGGGCCCCAGCGGCGGCAGTGCTCCAGCGCGTCCAGCGAGCCGGGGTACAGCCGGTTGGCGAACGGGTAGTTCACCAGGTAGGTGCTCGCCGCCAGCAGGTTGGGGTCGCGCGGGTGCTCCACGCGAAAGCGCTGCAGCGCGCCCAGGTAGTCGGCGTACCCCAGCTCGGCCCGCAGCTCCTCGAAGATGTTCCAGTACCACGCCGCGCACTCGGCCCCGAACGCCTGCGACAGGTGGCGCCGCAG
>DASWMA010000010.1:0-3014 GCA_036399995.1 Longimicrobium sp.
CGCTCCGGAAGCCGATCTTGCCGCGCGGATTCTCGCGCAGGCACTGGGCGCCGAGGGGCTGATCCGGGTGACGGCGAGCGATGGGGAGGTGGAATCCGTCTTGCACCTTTCGCCCCACGCCGAGCCCGAGTCGCTGCGCCACGAGATCCGCCGGCTGCGCGCGCGCCTGACGCCCGGCGCCCTGGCCGCACACCCCGCGAACAAGACGGCGCTGCTGCTGAACGCGAACCTTCCGCCCGAGCCGCTGCTGCCGCTGGGCGACCTGTGGGCCAGCGAGGTGGCCGAGCTCGCCGGCGGCTGGTCCGCCCCGGGCGCGGTGCAGCGGATCGCGGAGCAGGCCGGGGGGCTCGGCGCGCTCGACGACGCGCTGCGGGCCTACGTGGACGGCCGCGACCCCGCGGGGCTCGGCGCGCTCCCGGCGGACGTGGCGGACGCCGTCCGCCGCGCCCTCGCCGCGGGACGCGCCGCGCGGATGCACCCGGTGATCGTTCCCAAGGTCGGCACGCGCACGCTGGGCGTGGACCTGTTCGACTGACACCTCTGGCCGCCGCCACACCACACCGGAAACGCCCTTTGACCATCCTCCTTCTCCAGGCCGCGCGCGACACCGTCTACGTGGTGCAGCAGAAGCCCGGCTGGCAGCACGCGGTGGAGGCGTTCGCGGCCGTCGCGCAGATCGTGCTGGCCATCGCCCTCCTGGCAGTGGGGATGGGTGTGCTGTTCGCCGCGCTCAAGCTCAAGAAGCTGATGAAGCAGGTGGAGGAGCAGGGGCAGAAGCTGCGCGTGGACCTGGCCCCCGCCATCCACAACGTGACCGCCGTGACGGAGAACGTGAACTTCGTCAGCAAGACGGTGAAGAAGGACGTGGAGAAGCTCTCCGCCAGCGTGACCGCCGCCACCGACCGGCTCAAGGGCGCCGCCGCGCAGGCCGAGCAGCGCGTGGGCGAGTTCAACGCGCTGATCGGCGTGGTGCAGGAAGAGGCCGAGCAGCTCTTCATCACCGGCGCCTCCGCCCTGCGCGGGGTGCAGGCCGGCGCCGACACCTTCCGCCGCTACCAGACGGGCGAGATGGAGCTGCTGGAGGAAGCGTACGACGAGGGCGACGAGATGGACGACGACGAGGCCGTGGCGGCGGAGCTGCGCGAGCTGGACGCCGGCTTCAGCCTGGACGGCGAAGAGGAAGACGACAACGAGGACGAGGTGGAGGCCATCCGCCGCTGGCGCCGCGACCGCGGCCGCTGAGCGCGCCCCTCCGCCCGACCCAACCGACCGGGAGCCACACAATGGCACGCCAGAACACCACCGAGTTCCTCGCCGCCTTCGCGGTCGGCACGGTGCTGGGGATCGGGGCCACGCTGCTGCTGAAGCCCGAGCCGCAGAGCGCGAAGGAACGGCTGATGCGTGAGCTGAAGCCGTACCGCAAGAAGATGCGGAAGAGCGCGGGGCAGATGGCCCGCGGGATCCGCCGCGGCGGCGCCGCCACCGCCGAGGTGGCCGACGACGCGATCGACGCCGGCCGCGAGCTGATCTCCGAGTTCCGCGACGAGGTGCGCCGCATCGTGGCCGAGGCGCGCGACGAGCTGGTGGGCACGCTGGAAGAGCGCCGCAAGGCCGAGCGGCGCGGCGGCGAGCGGCGAACGACCGAGCGCAGGCGCGGTGCCCTGCGCTTCATGCGCAACACGGGCGAGGGATGAAGCGAAGCACGGGCGGCCTGCTGGCGGCCGCCGCCGTCGCACTGCTGCTGGTGGCGCTCACGCCCACCGAGGCGTACGCGTGGGGGCCGGGAACCCACGCGTACCTGAGCTGGCAGGTGCTGCAGTCGCTGGAGCTGGTGCCGCAGGCGATCCGCGCGGTGCTGGCGGCCTATCCGTACGACTTCGTGTACGGCTCGCTGGCGGCCGACATCTCGCTGGCCAAGAAGTACGTTCCCGAAGGCCGCCACTGCCACCACTGGCACATCGGCGAAGAGATCGAGGTGGCGGCCGACAACGAGCGGCTGCAGGCGGTGGCGATCGGCTACCTCACGCACCTGGCCGCCGACACCATCGCCCACAACGTCTACGTTCCGCGGCAGCTCCTCCTCACCTCGTCCACCAAGGGGCTGGGCCACTCGTACTGGGAGGCCCGCATGGACCGGCACGTGGGCGACCCCTACACCGCCCTGGCTCGCCACGCGGTGATGTCGCACGACCACTCGGCCGCCGACGCGCTCTTCGACCAGGTGCTCTCGGGCACGCTGTTCTCGTTCCGCACCAACCGCCGCATCTTCCGCGGGCTGATCCGCTTCCAGGACAACGAGCGCTGGCAGAGCATCTTCGGCACGCTGGTCACCCTTTCGCGCTGGGAGCTGACCGACGCCACGGTGCGCCAGTACGTGGTGCGCTCGTTCGACTACGTGATCGACTACCTGCAGCGCCGCGGCGACGCCATCCCCCGCAAGCTCGACCCGATCGGCGAGGAGAAGCTGGAGCTCTCCAAGAAGGTGCGGCGGCTGGCGCTGCGCGACGGCGCCGCCGAGCGCCCCGAGATCCTGGCCGAGATGGCCGACGAGTTCTTCCCCATGCCCGACGTGCCCTACGGCCACCTGCTGCGGAAGAACGGCAACGCCGCGGAGCCGCCCCGCTTCAACGGCTGAGCACGCCCGGCCTCCCGGCTCGGCGCGCCGCACTCCCGCTTCACCGCTCCTGCGGCGCCACCGAAAGCTTCTCGCCTCCCAGGCGGTGGCGCGAGAGGCGACGAGCGATGGTTCGCAATCGGCCGGTTCCGGTCGCCTCCCTACCCAACGCTGGCTCTTCTGTATAAGTTTCCGCCGTGGACAAGTAAACGTAGTAAACGGGTGCGAACTGGACAGCTGCCCGCGCCGTACGACGACACCGGTCAGCGATTGTAAGAAGTGTACAAACGCTGGCCGCTATCACGCGTGGGTCTTGACCCCTTCGTTCACTTCTGCGAATATGTCTCTAGACGTGTCACCCGAGATCGAGGCCGCGGTGCAGGAGCGCGTCGAATCGGGG
>DASWMA010000011.1:0-6365 GCA_036399995.1 Longimicrobium sp.
GCGAACACCCGGCTGTACGTGGTGGACCAGCAGATGGAGCCGGCGCCGATCGGGGTGCCAGGCGAGCTGCTGCTGGGGGGAGACGCGGTCGCGCGCGGCTACCTGGCGCGGCCGGGTCTCACCGCGGAGCGCTTCGTTCCCGATCCGTTCTCGGCCGAAGGCGGCGCACGGCTGTACCGCACGGGGGACCGGGCACGGTGGCTCGCGAGCGGCGAGGTGGAGTACCTGGGCCGCACCGACGAGCAGGTGAAGGTCCGGGGCTTCCGGATCGAGCCGGGAGAGGTCGAGTCCGTGCTGTCGCAGCACCCGACGGTGCGCCAGGCGGTGGTGGTGGTGCGCGAGGACGCGCCGGGCGACCGGCGGCTGGTGGCGTACGTGGTGGCGGAGGAGGTCGGCCCCGCGGAGCTGAGGGCGCACCTGAAGGGGCGTCTCCCGGAGTACATGGTGCCGTCGGCCGTCGTCGTGCTGGAGTCGCTGCCGCTGACGCCGAGCGGGAAGGTGGCCCGGCGAGCGCTGCCGGCGCCGGATCTCGCGGGTTCGGAAGAGGCGTACGTGGCGCCCCGCACCCCCACCGAGGAGGTGCTGGCGGGGATCTGGGCCGAGGTGCTGCGGCTGGAGCGGGTGGGCGCGCACGACAGCTTCTTCGAGCTGGGCGGGCACTCGCTGCTGGCCACGCGCGTGGTCTCGCGCATCCGCGAGCTGTTCGCCGTGGAGCTGCCGCTGCGGGCGCTCTTCGAGGGGCCCACGGTGGCGGAGCTGGCCGGGCGCGTGGAGGAGATGCGGCGCGCCGAGCTGCCGGTGCTGCCGCCGGTCGTCCCGGCCGGGCGCACGGGTGCTCTGCCCCTCTCCTTCGCGCAGGAGCGGCTCTGGTTCATCGACCGGCTGGAGCCGGGGAGCGCCGCCTACAACCTCTCCGTGGCATGGCGCCTGGGGGGTGCGCTGGACGAGGCGGCGCTGGAGCGGGCGCTGGGCGAGATCGTCCGGCGTCACGAGGCGCTGCGGACGGTGTTCGGCGAGGTGGACGGCTCGCCGGTGCAGATCGTCGCGCCCTTCGGCGGGTTCGCCCTGCCGGTGGAGGACCTGTCGGGCTTAAGCGAGGCGGAGCGCGGGGCGGCGGCCAGGCGCCGCGCCGGGGAGGAGGCGGTGCTGCCGTTCGACCTCGCCGCGGGGCCGCTCTTCCGCGCGGCGCTGCTGCGGCTGGGCGAGGAAGACCACGTGCTGCTCCTCTCCATGCACCACATCGTCAGCGACGGGTGGAGCATGGGGCTGCTCTACCGGGAGATGTCGACGCTGTACGAGGCGTTCGCGCGCGGCGAGGCGTCGCCGCTGCCGGAGCTGGCGGTGCAGTACGCCGACTACGCGGTGTGGCAGCGCGAGCAGCTGGCGGGCGAGGTGCTGGACCGGCAGCTCTCGTACTGGCGGGAGCGGCTGGCGGGCGCGCCGGAGCTGCTGGAGCTCCCCACCGACCATCCCCGCCCGCCGGTCCGGACGCACCGGGGCGCCACGGTTGCGGTGGCGCTCCCGCCCGAGCTGCTGGAGCGGTTGGAGGCGCTGGGGCGGAGCGAGGGCGCGACGCTGTACATGGTGCTGCTGGGCGCCTTCCAGGTGCTGCTGTCGAAGTACAGCGGCAGCGACGACGTGGTGGTGGGGAGCCCGATCGCCGGCCGCACGCGCGGCGAGGTGGAGGAGCTGATCGGCTTCTTCGTCAACACGCTGGTGCTGCGCACCGGCCTCTCGGGAGACCCGAGCTTCCGCGAGACCCTGCGGCGGGTGCGAGAGGCGACGCTGGGCGCCTACGAGCACCAGGAGGTGCCCTTCGAGAAGCTGGTGGCCGAGCTGCAGCCGGAGCGGTCTTTGAGCCACTCGCCCCTCTTCCAGGTGATGTTCGCGCTGCAGAACGCCGAGGGCGGGAGCGGCGCTCTCCCGGGCCTGAAGGTGAGCGGAGCCGGAGCGGCCACGGAGATCACCACGTTCGATCTCTCCCTGTCGCTCACGGCGACCCCCCAGGGCCTGCACGGCGCGCTGAGCTACAGCACCGACCTCTTCGAGCGCGACACGGCCGAGCGGATGCTCGGCCACCTGGAGCGGGTGCTGGAGCAGGTCGCCGCCGACGCGGACGTGCGGCTCTCGCGGCTGGCGCTGCTCGGCGAGGCGGAGCGCGCGTGGGTGGTGGAGGAGTGGAACCGCACGGAGGCGGAGGTTCCGCGGGACGCGTGCGTGCACGAGCTGTTCGAGGCGCAGGTGGAGCGCACGCCCGGCGCGGTGGCGCTGGTCTACGAGGACGAGGAGGTGACGTACGCGGAGCTGAACGCGCGGGCGAACCGGCTGGCACACCACCTCCGCGGTCTCGGCGTCGGCGCGGACGCGCGGGTGGGGATCTGCGTGGAGCGCGGCGTCGACATGGTGGTCGCCGTGCTGGCGACGCTCAAGGCCGGCGGGGCCTACGTGCCGCTGGATCCCGAGTATCCCGCGGAGCGGCTGGGCTACATGCTCCGCGACAGCGCGCCCGTGGTGCTGCTGACGCAGCGCTCGCTCCTGGGCCAGCTCGACGGAGCGGGCGTTCCGGTCGAGGTGCTGGATGGAGAGGTGTCCGCCTGGGCCGGCCAGCCGGACTCCAACCCCGCGCGCGGGGCGCTGACCCCGGAGAACCTGGCGTACGTCATCTATACCTCCGGCTCCACGGGGCAGCCGAAGGGGGTGATGAACGGGCACCGTGGCGTCGTCAACCTGCTGGCCTGGGGAGAACGGCACTGGGAGCTGGGAGCCCAGGACGCGGTGCTGCAGAGGACGTCGCTCAGCTTCGACGTGTCGGTGCGCGAGCTGTTCTCGCCGCTGCTGGCGGGGGCCCGCCTGGTGTTGCTGCGGCCCGGTGGGCAGCGGGAGGTGGACTACCTGGTGGAGGTCGTCCGCCGCCGGGAGGTCAGCACCCTGGTCCTCACCCCCTCGCAGATGCAGGCCTTCCTGGAGCACCCGGGGCTGGAGGGCTGCTCCGCTCTGCGGCGGATCGTGCTGGGGGGCGAGTCCATCCCCGCGGGGATGGTGGCGGAGCTCGGGGCCCGGCTGCCGGTCGCGCGGCTGTACCACGAGTACGGCCCCACGGAGGCGACCGTGACCTCGACGGCGCGGCTCTGCGGCGCGGAGGGGGAGGCATCGGGCGCTGCGATCGGGAAGCCGGTCTCCAACACGCGTGTCTACCTGCTGGACGCGCACGGGGGGCCGGTGCCGGTCGGGGTCGCCGGCGAGCTGTACGTGGGCGGCGCGGGGGTGGCGCGGGGGTACCTGGGCCGGCCGCAGCTGACGGC
Source organism: Longimicrobium sp. (assembly GCA_036399995.1). Taxonomy (GTDB): domain Bacteria; phylum Gemmatimonadota; class Gemmatimonadetes; order Longimicrobiales; family Longimicrobiaceae; genus Longimicrobium. The sequence continues at coordinate 3,303 of DASWMA010000011.1, forward strand.
GGACCGGTTCGTTCCCGACCCGTTCGGCGCCGAGCCTGGAGCGCGGCTGTACCGGACGGGCGACCTGGGGCGGTGGCTTGCGGACGGGACCATCGAGTTCCTGGGGCGTGTGGACACCCAGGTGAAGGTGCGGGGCTACCGGATCGAGCTGGGCGAGATCGAGGCCCGGCTCCTGGAGCGCGAGGGGGTGGGCGCGGCGGTGGTGGTCGCGCACGCGGACGGGGCGGGGAACGGGCGTCTGGTGGCGTACGTGGTCGGTGGAGTCCCGGCGGATGAGCTGCGCGAGCACCTGCGCCGGGAGCTCCCGGAGTACATGGTGCCGTCCGCGTTCGTCGCGCTGGAGCGGCTTCCGCTCACGCCGAGCGGCAAGGTGGACCGCAAGGCGCTGCCGGCGCCGGAGGAGGATGCGTACGCGCGGCGCGGCTACGAGGCGCCGCTGGGCGAGGTGGAGGCGGCGCTGGCCGGGATCTGGGCAGAGGTGCTGGGGCTGGAGCGGGTGGGGCGCCGGGACAACTTCTTCGAGCTAGGCGGGCACTCGCTGCTGGCGATCCGGATGATCGAGCGGATGCGGCGGGTGGGGCTGTACATGGACGTGCGGGCACTGTTCACCACGCCGGTGCTGGCCGAGCTGGCCCTGGCCGTGGGCCGGGCGTCGCTGGAGGTGGAGGTCCCCGCGAACGTCATCCCGGAGGGCTCCGGATTCATCACGCCGGAGATGCTCCCGCTGGTGGAGCTGAGCCAGGCGGAGATCGACCGGATCGTGGCGGGGGTGCCGGGCGGAGCCGCGAACGTGCAGGACATCTACCCGCTGGCCCCGCTGCAGGAGGGGTTCCTCTTCCACCACCTGCTGTCGGAGGAGGGGGACCCCTACCTGACGCCGAGCGTGACCGAGTTCGACACCCGCGCGCGGCTGGAGCAGTACCTGGCGGCCCTGCAGGCGGTGATCGACCGGCACGACATCCTGCGCACGGCCATGGCCTGGGAGGGGCTGCGCGAGCCGGTGCAGGTGGTCTGGCGGCAGGCGCCGCTGCCGGTGGAGGAGGTGGAGCTGGATGCGGAGGGAGGAGCCGCGGCCCAGCAGCTCTGGCGGCGCTTCGATCCTCGTCGGTACCGGATGGAGCTGGGGCGGGCGCCGCTGCGGCGGGCGTACATCGCCGAAGACCGCGCGCGTGGCCGGTGGGTGCTGCTGATGCTCATGCACCACCTGACCAGCGACCACGAGTCGCTGGAGGTGCAGCGGGAAGAGGTCTCGGCGTACCTGCTGGGCCGCGGGTCGGAGCTGCCGGCGCCGAAGCCCTTCCGCGACTACGTGGCGCGTGCGCGCCTGGGGGTGAGCCGGGAGGAGCACGAGCGGTTCTTCGGCGAGATGCTGGCGGACGTGGAGGAGCCGACGGCGCCGTACGGGCTGCTGGACGTGCGGGGGGAGGGACACGGGATCGGGGAGGCGTGGCTTCCCGTGGACGACGACCTCTCCGCGCGGCTGCGCCGCCGTGCGCGGGCGCTGGGGGTGAGCGCGGCGAGCCTCTGCCACCTGGCGTGGGCGCAGGTGCTGGCGCGGCTCTCCGGCCGGGCGGACGTGGTCTTCGGGACGCTGCTCTTCGGCCGCATGCAGGGCGGGGAGGGGGCCGACCGGGTGATGGGCCCGCTGATCAACACGCTCCCGATGCGGATCGGGGTGGGCGAAGAGGGGGCCGAGGCGGCGGTGCGGCGCACGCACGCCCTGCTGGCCGACCTGCTGCGGCACGAGCACGCCTCGCTGTCGCTGGCGCAGCGCTGCAGCGGCGTGGCGGCGCCCGCGCCGCTGTTCACCTCGCTGCTGAACTATCGCTACAGCGGCGAGACGGGGCGTTCGCAGGACGCGGGGCAGGCGGGGGAGGCGGGGGAGGGCATCCGGGGCATCGGCGCACAGGAGCGGACGAACTACCCCTTGATGCTCTCGGTGGACGACATGGGGGAGAAGTTCGGGCTGTCGGCGCAGGTGGCGGCCCCGGCCCAGGCGGAGCGGGTGTGCCGGATGATGCACACGGCGCTTGCCGGGCTGGTCGAGGCGCTGGAGGCCGCTCCCGGGCGGGCGATCGGGAGCATCGACGTGCTCCCGGAGGCCGAGCGCCGGCAGGTGGTGGAGGAGTGGAACGCGACGGACGCGGAGTACCCGGCCGGCGCGTGCATCCACGAGCTGTTCGAGGCTCAGGCGGAGCGCACGCCCGGCGCGGTGGCGGTGGTCTTCGAGGGCGAGGAGCTGACCTACGCGGAGCTGAACCGGCGGGCGAACCGGCTGGCGCACCACCTCCGGGAGCGGGGCGTGGGTCCGGACGTGCGGGTGGGGATCTGCGTGGAGCGCGGCCTGGAGATGGTGGTGGGGCTCCTGGGGGTGCTCAAGGCGGGCGGGGCGTACGTGCCGCTGGACCCCGGCCAGCCGGCCGAGCGGCTCGCGTACATGCTGGCCGACAGCGCCCCGGCGGCGGTGCTGACGCAGCGGGAGCTGCGGGACCGGGTCGAGACGGACGTGCCGGTGATCGACCTGGAGGGCTCGGCGTGGGCGCGGTGCCCGGAGACCGATCCGGGGCGCGCGGGGCTCACGCCCGGGCACCGGGCGTACGTGATCTACACCTCCGGTAGCACCGGCCGCCCCAAGGGGGTCGCCGTCCCGCACCGCGGCGTGGTGAACCTCCTCCGCTCGATGCGCGAGACCGTGGCGATGGAGGCCGCGGACCGCCTGCTGGCGGTGACCACGTACGCCTTCGACATCTCGGTGCTGGAGATCTTCCTCCCCCTCCTCCACGGCGCGGCGACCCTCGTGCTGCCGCGGGAGCGGGCCGCCGACCCGGCGGCACTGGCCGAGGCGATCCGGGCGTACGCGCCCACGGTGATGCAGGCCACGCCCGCCACCTGGCGGATGCTGGTGAGCGCGGGGTGGGAGGGCGCGCACGGGATGCGGGCGCTCTGCGGCGGCGAAGCGCTTCCGGCGGAGCTGGCGTCGGCGCTGCGGAGCCGGGTCGGCGCGCTGTGGAACGTGTACGGGCCCACCGAGACCACCATCTGGTCCACCGCCGAGCCGGTCCG
>DASWMA010000012.1:0-4405 GCA_036399995.1 Longimicrobium sp.
CAGAGAGGAAACCGGTTGTTCTCTGCTCGTCAGCTGCTCCGCGTGAGACACGTTCTTTCCGATCGCCCGCAGGGCAAAGGATCGATGCGGCGGCGAAGGAGACGACGGACGAAGGACGCGCGGCAGGGAAGAATCGCCCCCGCCGCGCGCTTCAGGTTGATCTCAAGACTTCAGCCCGCCAGGCCCGCGTTACGACGGGGCGTTGGCGCGGCCTTCGAGCTTGAAGTCGTCGTTGATGGCGCCCAGCGTCAGCAGCAGCGTGCTGTCGGCGGTGGCGCGTATGTCTTCGGCTTGGCCGGGGCCGAAGAAGAGGAGGTCACCGGCGCGCAGCTCGTACTGCCCGCCCGCGTCGCGGTAGCGCAGGCCGCCCTCCACCACGTGCAGCGTCATGGGGCTGTCGGCCTTGTGGGTGCCGATCTCCACCTGGTCGGCAACGGCCAGCAGCACCACACGAAAACGCTCGTCCTTCACCAGCGTGCGCCCCGCGCGGCCGCTGCGGCGGTAGGCCTCGTCCTGGCGAAGCTCCTGGACCTGCTCCGACAGGCGGAAGGTGAGCGAGGGCCCCGCCAGGGGGCGGCTGATCGTCGACATGTTCCGGCTCCGTCTCTGGCTGTTCTCCGTGCACGCCCCGCGCGTGCGCACCGGCCCCGCCGGGTTGCAAGGCCGGGGCCGCGCGGCGGTATAGGGTGGGGCAGAGGGGCCGAGCGACGTCGAAGTGCTGAGTCGGGAAGTGCCCAAGTGCTAGGCCCCCGACATTCCAAAGGTCCCGGACTCCAGCACCCAGCACCTAGCACCTAGCACCTAGCACCTAGCACCCAGCACCCAGCACTCAGAACGACGTGACGAACCCCACGTACCACTTCCCCTCCCCGCCGTCGCCCGGCCGAACGTACTCCACCGACACCGCGTCTTCGAAGATGCTGATGCCGGCGCCGTACGACCAGCGCACCCCGTCGGTCACCGTCGACCCCAGCCGCAGCAGCGACGGCGCCGAGGCGTCGGAGACGTCGCTCCACCCCGCATCCACCGAGAAGACCACCGCCGGCCGCAGCGGCGGCACCAGGAACCCCGCCGCCTGCGCCACCGGCCGGTTGCCATACGGAGGCAGGTGCAGCAGCAGCCGCCCGCGCCCCAGCGCCGCCTGGCTCCCGCCGAACTGGTTGCGGTCGTAGCCGCGCAGCCCCTCGGTGTCTCCGAAGCGGAAGAGGAACTGCGGCGGCGCCTCGCCCGCCACGATCCCCGCATCCCCCCGCCCGCTGAGCGAGACGTAGCGGCCGATGCGGCGGAAGGAGAGGAGCGCCGTCACCCGCTGCGTCGCGAAGTCGGCCAGCCCCACCTCGCCGCGCAGCGACGCGAGGACCGAGTTGCCCAGCGACAGCGCCCCGGCGCCGCGCCCCCAGCGCAGCTCGCCCTCGGCGGCGGCGTGGGTGCCGGGCTCCACGGCGGCCAGCGGGGGGAAGTTCTTCGCCGTGCCGCCGAACACCCCGCCCTCCACGTTCATGCTGACGGAATCCTGCCGTTCCCACCGCCCGCCGATGCGCGCCAGGAAGCGCCCGGCCTGCCGTGACAGCTGCAGCTCGCCACCGGTGGCGTCGAGGTAGTCGCGCACGTCGTAGCCGGCCAGCGCGGCGCCCAGGGTGTAGCCCAGGTCCCACTGCAGCGGCGGGCGGAAGGCCTGCAGGTCGCGCAGCCGCCGGTACCCGGTGGCGGCCAGGGTGTAGCGCGGCGCCGTGGCCAGCGCCGGCTGCGGGTGCCAGCGCGCGGAGAGCTCGCCGCGGGCGGTGCCCTCGGCCAGGGCGTAGCCGGCGGTGCCGTACAGGTCCCAGTCGCGGCGGTCGGGGTCGCGCGGCTCCACGCGCACGCCCAGCCCCAGGTACGCCCCTTCGACGCGGTTGTAGCGGAAGAGGTGGTCGCCGCGCTCGTAGCGCAGCGACACGCGGACCGGGCTCGCGTCGGCGCTGGGCGGCGGGCGCACGGCCACGCGCAGGTCGCCGAAGTCGGCGATGTCGAGCCCGGTGGCCACGTCACCCACGGCGCGGGTGAAGCCGGCGAACACGCTGTCGCCCGGCACCACCTGGCGCACCAGGCGCTGCTGCCCCGGGTTCTCGGGCTGCCAGCCGGTGTTGAGCCGGTAGCCGCCCATGGCGGTGATCATGCGGATGGCCACCGCGCCGCCGAACAGCGGCGACGACACCTGGATCTCGCGCCGCTGGCGGTAGGGGAGCCAGAAGCGCCCGCCCACCAGCCCGTTCTCGAGCTCGAAGAACACGCCGCTCTCGGCCGCGAAGAGCCCGCCCCGCCGCTCGGCGAAGCCGAAGCGCGCGCGGGCCACGGCGCTGCGGTCCACGTCTACCCAGAAGGTGCCGGCCACGGTGCGCGCGGTGTCGGTGATGCCGGCGCGCTGGCGGATGGTGACGGGCACCAGCGTGGTGACGCCCTGCTGGGTGCGGACGCGCACGGTGTCGCCCGCGGTGTAGCGGTAGAAGTCGAGCCCGCGCCAGCTGAACGGGTGCACCGCGGTGGAGGCGCGCGCCCGCCCGCCGGGGGTGGAGGCCAGCGAGAAGACGGTGATGGTGTTGCCGTACAGGTGCGGGATCACCCACGGCGCGTCGATCAGCGAGCCCACCGTGTAGGGGGTGGGCGCCAGCATCCGCACGCGGTGGCCGCGCACCCGCTGCACCAGGTTGTTGCCGCGCGCCCACTGCACCTCCCCCGCGAACTCGTCGATGGTCACCGGCAGCTCGCCGCCCTGCGCCGAGTCGGCGCGGAGCGACAGGTACACGGCGGCGTTCATGTCGGCGGTGTAGTCGGCCAGCTCGGCGGGAACCTGCGCACCCGCGCGGATGGTGCGCTCCACCAGCGCGCGCGTGGAAGGCGCGTCGAAGATCCCGCCGCTGTCCGGCACGGGGGACGGCGCGGCGGCCACGGTGCCCGGGGCGGAGGGCGCGGGCGCCACGGGCGGGCGCGCCGCGGCGGTGTCGCGCCGGCCGATGTAGATGGTGTCGGTGCGAACGCGCGGAATGGTGTCGCGCTGCGGAACGGCGGGCGTCTGCTGCAGCAGCGCCGCCGCGGCGATGGTCAGGATCATCAGGCTCCGGCCCCTGCATGTGTGGCTGGCGCGCCCGTCTGCACCGCGGCACGCAGCGCAGCGAAGGGCAAGCGCCGGACCAGAGGCGGGAGGGTTTGGAGCGTGCGCCGCGGGGGGCCCTCTCCCTGGCGTTCCCGGCGCGACTGCGTCGCGTCCGGAAACGCCTGTCCCTCCCCCAAAAACAGCCTGGGGGAGGGACGGGGGCTCGCTTCGCTCGCGGCTACTTCGCGTGCGAACCGGGCTTGTGTCGCGCTCCGGAAGATCGGAGTGCGCGGGAGGTGGTTGTCCGCGAAGGCGGACTTCGTGTGGTTATTGCAGCGGTTTCAACCGCCCTGCCAATCCCTGTCCGGCCCTCAGCCCTCTTCCTCCGCCTCCAGCATCGCTCGCACCTGAACCCCCATCGTGGGGCGGTTGGTGATCACGCCCACCACGCCGGCGCGCAGCAGGGCGCGCACGCGCATGGGGCGGTCGACGGTCCAGATCACGACGGGGAGGCGGGCGCTCCGGAGCTGCTCCAGCACCCCCGGCGTGGCGCGGCGTGCGCCGAGACAGACGCCGCCCACGCGCAGGTCGGCGGCGATCTGCAGGGTGCGCGGGCCCCAGCGGTCGGTGAGGAGCCAGCAGGCGGCGTCGGGCGCCAGCCGCCGCACCTCGGCGACGGACTCGACGACGAAGGACGAGAAGATGGTATGCGGGGTGCGGCCCGCGGCTTCCACCGCTTCGATCGCGGCGGCTTCCACGCCGGGGCGCTTGATCTCCACGTTCAGGAAGGCACCGGTATCGGCGGCCCACGCCACCACCTCTTCGAGCCGCGGCACGGGCTCGCCGCCGCTACGGGCCGTCGCGATGCGCTCCCACGGCAGCAGCGCCACGTCGCCGCTCGCGTCGGTGGTGCGGTCGAGGGTGTTGTCGTGCAGCACCACGGGCACGCCGTCGGCCGAGGGCTGCACGTCGAACTCGATGCCGTCGGCGCCCTGCTCCAGCGCCAGGCGGAAGGCGCGCATGGTGTTCTCGGGCGCGTCGTACGGCGCGCCGCGATGGCCCAGGATCAGCGGGCGTTTCGGGAGGATGGGGTTCAAGCCGCGGAGCCGGTTGGGTGCGATGTGAGATGTCCAGGCGGGGGAATGTAGCGCGGGCGGGGCGGGAGGCGAGGGTGGGGGGGCTCACCCCGCCGGGCCATAAGCGCTAACTTTAGCTTGACGGCGTTCGGAGGTGAGTTTATGCTGCGCCTCCATGAACGCAACGACGCTAGTGCACGAATGGGGTGTGATCACGGGACTCTTGCCGGCCGACTGGCGCGAACTCGCACGTGAAACG
>DASWMA010000013.1:0-10096 GCA_036399995.1 Longimicrobium sp.
CCTCCATCTCGGCCTGCACACGCGCGGCCACCTGCAGCGCGCGCAGCCGCACCTCGTCGTTCGTCTCGGGCTTCATATCGGTCATACTCCGGTTTGGTCGGTTCACACGTCAGGCTCACGCCGACAGCGCGAGCGGGCGCGGGAGCGAGGGGGCGGACGGCGCGGCCGAGGGCCGGCCCAGCAGGTATCCCTGCACGCACTCCACGCCCACCTCCCGCAGCACCTCCAGCTCCTCGTACGTCTCCACCCCTTCGGCCACCAGCGTGGCGCCCAGCGCGCCCGCCAGCGCCACCATCGACTGCACCACCATCCGCCGGCCGCGGTGCAGGTGCACCTCGGTCACCAGCTCGCGCGCCAGCTTCACGAACTCGGGGCGGACCTCGGCCAGCGTGTGCAGGTCGCTGCGGCCGGTGCCCACGTCGTCGACCGCCACGGCAAAGCCCAGCTCGCGGTACGGGGCCAGCGCTTCGCCGAAGTGCTCGTGCGGGCGCAGCAGCGAATCCTCGGTCAGCTCGATCACCATGCGGGCCGGGTCCAGCGCGGCCTCGTCCACCAGGCGGCGCGCGAAGGCCAGGAACGCCGGCTCCACGATCCGCTCGGGCGACAGGTTCAGGAACAGCAGCACACCGTCGTGCATCCACAGCCGGTGGCGGGTGGCGTTCAGCAGCGCGGCCGTCCAGCACACGCGCTCCAGCGCCGCCTCTTCACCCAGCGTGCGCGCGGTGGCGAACAGGGTGCGGGCAAGGTGCAGCGGGGTGTCGCGCGGGCCGCGGCTCAGCGCCTCGTAGGCCAGCACCGACAGGTCGGCGGTGCGCACGATGGGCTGGTAGTACGGCGTCACCGCGCAGAAGAACCCCGCGTCGCGCTGGGCGACGGGGAGGGTCGCCTCCGGCTGGGTACTGGAATGGGTCGCGAGCATTGAACGATCTATAGCTTCGGCGGCCGTGGGGCCGCGTGATCAGGACCGGGGTCGGCGGGTTGCCGACGGTCCGCGGGATGAAGTCCAGGCGCCAGCCGCGATCAGTTCAGCAAACGGAGCGCGTCCGGCACGAGAGATCAGACGGAGGCGGAGTTCAATCGGTTTCACACCGGCAAAAAGCAGCCACAATGCCGGTTTTTCCAGGGATGGTGGGACATGGATGGAACAGTTGAGGCGGGAGTTCAGGATTTTTCTGAACTGGTTCAAGTCGGTGCGGGAGTTCAGAAATCCCGATGCGAAGGCGATGCTCACCGCGCCGGGCCGGGGCAAGGATGGTACGATGACCAGGAGCCAGCGTTCTTGTACGATTCGTTCACTTCATGTACGTTGTAACCACTTTGCAACACCGGCACGGGAATCTCAGTCTCACCTTAGACAGCGGACGGCACTATGGACCTGGCGACGAGCGCACCGAACACGATGACACTGGAGGAATTGGAGCGGGAGCTTCTGCAGCTTCCCCCAGAGATCCGTTCTCACCTGGTTGAAGTGCTCGCGCAGAGTGTCCGGCAGCACTATGCCGATGTATGGGATGAAGAGGCCGACCGGAGATACCAGGCCTTCCTGCGCGGCGAACTCGAGGCGATTCCGGCAGAGGAAGTGCTGGCTGAGGTGAGAGCGAAGATACTCAAGTGATCAGGGTGCGCTTCCTCTCACCGGCAAGTGGGGAGGTCGCAGACGCTACTCAGACATACCTTGCCGAGAGCCCCGAACTGGCGAGCCGTTTTTGCGATGAACTGGAGCGGGCGGTCGCTATGATCGCCGAGAATCCGCATATCGGACGGCCGGCAAGACGCGACTTGCGCAAGGTTACACTACGGCGCTTTCCCTACGACGTGGTATACAGGCTGATGGCGAATGAAGTCGTGATCACCGTCCTTGCACATCACAGCCGCGACCCGGACTACTGGATCGATCGGCTGTGATCGATGTGTGCACCTGATCTGATCGTGATACGAAGAGGACCGCCATCAAAGCGGTCCTCTCTCGATTCCTACAGGTCGGTTCGGTGTGGATCAACTTCGCGCCCCACCGCTGCTCCGCGCCGGAACGGCGGGTGCGCCCGCGGTCGATTCGCCGGGGAGCTCGCCGGCCTTGATGATCTCCGGCAGGTCGGCCGGGGTAATGCCGCGCTGCAGGCGCCCGCGGTGGGCCACCGACACGATCCCCGTCTCCTCGCTCACCACGATCACCAGCGCGTCGGTCTCTTCCGACAGCCCCAGCGCGGCGCGGTGGCGCGTGCCCAGGGTGCGGTCGGTGACGGGGAACTGCGTGAGCGGGAGGATCACCCCCGCGGCGATGATCTCGTCGCCGCGCAGCACGGTGGCGCCGTCGTGCAGCAGCGAATACGGGGTGAAGATGTTCTGCAGCAGCGGCGCCGAAACACGCGCCTGCAGCGGCGTGCCCGTCTCCAGGTACTCGCCCAGCCCGATCTCCTGCTCGATGGCCACGATCGCGCCCACCTTGCCGCGCGACAGGTCTTCCACCGCCTCCACGATCTCCTCCACCACCTCGCTGGCCTGCATGCGGCTGAACGCGCGGAAGATGCGGTTCTGCCCCAGGCTGGCCAGCGCACTGCGCAGCTCGGGCTGGAACACGATCAGCACCGCGATCACGCCGAACTGGAAGAGCGTGGTGAGCAGGTACTCGATCAGCGTGAGCCCCAGGATCCGCGAGATCACGTAGATGCCCACCAGGGAGAAGAACCCCAGCAGCATCCGGATCGCCCGCGTGCCCACGAACACCAGCAGGATGCGGTAGATGACGACCGCGACGATCGCGATCTCCACCACGTCGCGCCACCCGGGCGTCAGGAAGGCGACGCGCTCGATCAGCGACTGCACGCGGCCTCCGAGCGGAAGATGGCGTCGGCCACCTCCAGCGCCTCGCGCGCGGCGCGCACCTCGTGCACGCGGAAGATGCGGGCGCCGCGCGCCAGCCCCGCCACGCATGCGCCCACCGTCCCCGCGTCGCGCCCGGCGGCCGGCACGCCGCCCAGCAGCGCGCCGATGAACGCCTTGCGCGAAGGCCCCAGCAGCACCGGCCGCCCCAGCCGCTCCACCAGCGTCTCCAGCCCGGCGATCAGCTCCAGGTTCTGCGCGGCGGTCTTGGCGAACCCGATCCCCGGGTCCACCACGATCCGCTCGGCGTCGATCCCCGCTTCCACCGCCGCGGCCACGCGCGGCTCCAGCTCGCTGGCCACGTCCGCGGCCACGTTCCCGTAGGAAACCAGCGTCTGCATCGTCTGGGGCGTGCCGCGCATGTGCATCAGCACCAGCGCGGCGTCGCTGCCCGCCACGGCGGCCGCCATCCCGGGGTCGCCCAGCGCCGAGACGTCGTTGATCACGTCGGCGCCCTCGGCCAGGACCGCGCGCGCGACCGCCGCCTTCTTCGTATCCACCGACACCAGCACGCTCAGCTCGCTCCGGATCGCGCGCAGCACCGGAAGCACGCGCGCCAGCTCCTCGTCCGCGGGCACCGCGGCGGACCCCGGCCGCGTGCTCTCGCCCCCCACGTCGATCACGTGCGCCCCGTCGGCCACCAGCTGGCGCGCGCGTGCGAGGGCCGCCTCCACGTGGTGGAACCGGCCCCCGTCGCTGAACGAGTCGGGCGTAACGTTCAGCACGCCCACCAGCACGGGCCGCTCCAGCGAGAGCGCCCGCCCACGGATGCGCCAGGTGGAGCTCGCGGCGGCAGCCAGCATTCGCCCACGGTGCGGAGGTACGGGGGTGCGGAGGTACGGAGGTACGTCCGTTCATGCGCGAAGGTACCGCGGGCGAGGCGGTTCCGCCACTCGACCCCAGCAGGAACGTGCGATGTGCGTCCTGGAAAACGACAGTGGCCCGACCGCCGTCGCAGGCAGCCGGGCCACTCTCCATCCGTTCCGTACCTCCGTACCGGCAGGTCAGGCCAGCCGCGGCTTCAGCTCCACCGGCCCGGCCGGCGAGCGGTCCTTGGCGGCCGCCGGGAGCGGCTCGGGGATCTCGGGCGGCGTGGGCACCGGCTGCGGGCTCCGGAAGGGCGGCAGCTCCTTGCCGTCGGACATCAGCACCACGTCGTCGCGCGTGAGCGTTTCGCGCTCGAGCAGCGCGCCGGCCACGCGGTGCAGCAGGTCCATGTGCTCGGTGAGCACGTCGGTGGCGCGGCCGTACGCCTCGCGGATGATGCGCACCACCTCGGCGTCCACCATCTGCGCGGTGCTCTCGCTGATCCCGCGGCGGGTGCCCAGGTCGCGCCCCAGGAACACCTCGGTCTCGTTCTCGGCCACCATCACCGGCCCGATCGCGTCCGACAGCCCCCAGTGCGTCACGTAGTTGCGCGCGATGCCGGTGGCGTGCTGGATGTCGCTCTGCGCGCCGGTGGTCACCCGCTCGCGTCCGAACACCAGCTCCTCGGCCACGCGCCCGCCGTACATCATCACCAGCTTGGCCTCGATCTGCTGGCGGGTGATGGAGACGCGGTCGTCTTCGGGAAGGGTGAACGCGATCCCCAGCGCCCGGCCGCGCGGGATGATCGTCACTTTGTGCAGCGGATCGTTCCCCGCCACCTTCATCGCGCAGATCGCGTGGCCGGCCTCGTGGTACGCCGTCAGCCGCCGCTCGTCGTCCTTCATCACCAGCGACCGCCGCTCGGCGCCCAGCATCACCTTGTCCTTGGCGTCTTCCAGGTCCTCCATGTAGACGAGGTCCTTGTTGCGCCGCGCGGCCAGCAGGGCGCCCTCGTTCACCAGGTTGGCCAGGTCGGCGCCGCTCATCCCCGGCGTGCTGCGCGCCAGCACGGGAATGCTCACGTCGGTGGCGGTGGGCACCTTCTTCAGGTGCACCTTCAGGATCCCCTCGCGCCCCTTCACGTCGGGCGAGTCGACCACCACCTGCCGGTCGAAGCGGCCCGGGCGCAGCAGCGCCGGGTCGAGCACGTCGGGGCGGTTGGTGGCGGCCAGCAGGATCACGCCGTCGTTCCCCTCGAAGCCGTCCATCTCAACCAGGAGCTGGTTCAGCGTCTGCTCGCGCTCGTCGTGCCCGCCGCCCAGCCCGGCGCCGCGGTGCCGGCCCACGGCGTCGATCTCGTCGATGAAGATGATGCACGGCGCGTGGGCCTTCCCCTGCTCGAACAGGTCGCGCACGCGGCTGGCGCCCACGCCCACGAACATCTCCACGAAGTCGGAGCCCGACATCGAGAAGAACGGGCGCCCGGCCTCACCGGCCACCGCGCGGGCCAGCAGCGTCTTGCCGGTGCCCGGGGGGCCCACCAGCAGCGCGCCCTTCGGGATGCGGCCGCCCAGGCGGCTGAAGCGCTTCGGGTCCTTCAGGAACTCCACGATCTCCTGGAGCTCCGTCTTGGCCTCGTCGGCGCCGGCCACGTCGTCGAAGGTCACGCGCGGCGTGTCGCCGGTGAGCAGCTTGGCCTTGCTCTTCCCGAACTGGAACGCCTTGTTCCCGCTCGACTGCATCTGCCGGAAGAGGAAGATCCAGAAGGCCAGGATCAGCAGCCAGGGGAACAGCACCTTCAGCCACGACATCCATCCCTCGCCCGCGCCCTTGCCGGTGACCACGGCGCCCGAGGCGTCGAGGGTCTCCAGCAGCTTCTCGGAGTTGGCGATGGGAAGGCGCGTGCGGAAGCGCTGCACGGCGATGCCGTTGCGCCCCGGGATCGCCCGGTGCAGCTCGCCCTGGGCGATCTGCCCCTCCTGGCCGCCCGCGATCTGCACCGTCTTCACGTTGCGCGCGGCGACCTGCGCCTTGAGCTCGGTCCAGGTGATGTCCTGCACCTGGCGCTGGCCGCCGCTGGTCATCTCCACCAGCAGGATCGACAGCACCACCAGCAGCGCCCAGAACGAGACGGTGCGGGTGACGCGGCCGAGCCGGGGCCCCTTCGGGGCGTTGGGTGCTTCTGCCATCAGTGTTGCTTTCCTGGCGCACGGCCGGGGGGCTCCCCGCCCGCGCCGGTGCAGCCTGCGCCCGCGGAAGCTACAGGCTCCCGATGAACGGCAGGTTGCGGAAGTCTTCGGAGTGGTCCAGACCGTAGCCGATCAGGAACTCGTTGGGCGCGTCGAACCCGATCCACTTCGGTTCGCGGATCAGGTTCGCCGCGATGTGCTTGTGCAAGAGAGTACAAATTTCCAGCGACTTGGGTCCACGCTCCTCGAGCATGGGCACCAGGCGCGACAGCGTGGTGCCGCTGTCCACGATGTCTTCCACCAGGATGATGTGCTTCCCCTCCAGCGAGATGGAGGGGTCGTACAGCAGGTTGACCACGCCGCTGGTGGTGGTGGAGCTCCCGTAGCTGCTGGCCACGATGAAGTCCACGTGCAGCGGGCGGGGGATGTTGCGGACCAGGTCGCTCAGGAAGATGAACGACCCCTTGAGCAGCCCCAGCACCAGCAGGGGCTCGCCGCGGGGGTACGCCTCGGCGATCTCCTCGCCCATCTCGGCCACGCGCGCGGCGATATCCTGCTCGTCGTACACGATCCGGGAGAGCTCGCGCCCCCCGGTACGGGCCAGTGTCAGTTCCGAATCAGGCATCGTGGATCTCAACGGTCACTCCCGGCTCTCCCGGGCCCGGCGGCGGCGCGCCGCGCGCCACCCCTGCAACCCACAGGACTCGTCCGTGCGCGTCGGCCAGCACGGCCACGCGGGCCCGGGCGCTCCGGGGCACGCGGCGGTCGTTGAAGAGCCGCTTGAGCGTGCGCGTGCCCGCGTGCGTGCGCACCCGGTCGCCCGGGAGCCACCCCCGCACCAGCAGCGGCCACGCGTCGCCCGGCACCGCGAAGCTCTCGGCTCCGTCAGCCGCGGGCTCGCCCGCCGGCCGCCATGCCACCCGCCGCTCGCGCCCGCCGATGCGGCAGGCTCCCTCGCCGCGCGGGCCATGCAGGGCCAGGGGGGCGTCGGGGGGTACCGTGCCGGGGGTGCGCTCGATGCGCGCCTCGCCGAACTCGGTGCGGATGCGGACTCCGCCGGCCAGCGTGAGCTCGCGCCCGCTGGGTGCAGTGCCGATAAACCGAAGCGCCGACCGGGTTCCGTCCCTGTCCGGGACCACCCCGAGACGGCGCAGGAGGGCGCGCAGCAGCCGTGCGCCCACGGTCGAATCATAACCCGCGAGCCGTTCCCTAACAAGGACGAGCGCGCCGTCCTCCTCGCGCGCCAGCCCCTCCATCTCCGCCGCCACCACCGCGTTCCACGCCGCCTCGTCCTCGGCCGCGAGCCGCGACAGCCGGGCGAGCGCCGCGCGCGCCCCCGGCGCCACCGTACGCTCGGCCAGCGGGAGGATCTCGTGGCGGATGCGGTTGCGTGCCGGGTCGAGCCGCGCATTGGACGCGTCTTCGCGCCAGCGCAGGCCGTGCTCCCGGGCGTAGCGGCGGATCCGCGCGCGGGTGAAGGGGAGGAGCGGGCGAAGGAGTCCGCGCTCCGCGTCGACCGCCGGGATCCCCGCGAGCCCGGCGATCCCCGTCCCCCGCAGCACGCGGAAGAGCACCGTCTCCGCCTGGTCGTCGGCGTGGTGCGCGGTGGCGATCCACTCCGCCCGTACTTCGTCGCGCACCTGCTGGAGGAAGGCGTAGCGCGCGTCCCGCGCCTCCTCCTCCGTTCTCAGCCCGTCCTCCGCACGTCCCACGACGAGCGGAACACCCCACGCGCGGCAGAGCCCGGCGACCCACGCCGCGTCGCGCCCGCTCTCCGGCCGCATCGCGTGGTCGAAGTGCGCGGCGAACACCGCCCGCCCCGCCGCCTGGGCAGACGCGAAGCGGAGGAGGTGCAGGAGCGCCACCGAATCGGCCCCGCCCGAAAGCGCCACCAGCACGCGCGCGTCGTCCGCCACGCCCAGGGCGCGGAGGTTTGCGAGGAAGCGGTGGGTGAACGGGTCGGGCTGGGCCATTCCGCCGCCGTGCAGAGCGCAGGTTCGCGTGGAGGGATGCCGCCGAAACTAAGGGGCGGACGGGACGATGGAAACGCTCAGGCGGCGCGGCGCAGGCACCGCACGCGGGAGTCGCGGGGACGGGAGCCGGAGGAACTGTCGGAGCGCCTGGCGAGGTCCGGTCGCGCTCCCGTCCGGCTGGGAAAGCGCGCTCCGAGCGCCCGGATGTTCGCGATGTTCCCGTTTTGGAACGCGCGTTACCGATCCGGATCGAAGGCGCTGCTACGCATCTCGCGCCCGCATCCCTCCAAGTAGTACCCAATCAACACCTTTACTGGCCTTGCCTTGCTACGGCACAGCTTTTCCACAGGTTGGGCGGGATTCAGGCCCATCAGGTTGTTGATGGTTCCCGAAACGACACCTAACAAAGCTGTAGCACGAAGTCAGCGGGTCCGCACCCTTCAGCGACAGCCCCCACGATTTCTCTCGGGCCGGGCTCTCTCGCTCCGGTCCAACCCCTTCCGAAAACGCACCCCGGCCGCGAGGCCGGTCCGCAAAGCCACGGGTCTCCCGCCAGACAGCCGGGCCACCGAAGAAGCACCCCGCCGGACGTTCCGGCGGCCCTCTCCACAGGAGTTCCTTCAATGAGCAGCCGGTTCCTGATCCTCCCCGCCGCCCTCGGGGTGCTGGCCGCGGCGTGCGCCGATGGCGGCACGTCGCTGGCGCCCACCACGCGTGCCGCCACCCCGCCGCGGGCGGCCGCGGTCGCTCCGTCGTTCGTCGGCGGCAATATCAGCGGTGACGGGATGCAGGTGTGCAACACGGCCCCGGTGAACGCGGCCGGCGGGTGGCTGGGCTACAAGGTGGAAGGCTTCGGCGGAAGCCAGTCGGGCGGAATCACCGTGGCGGTGACCGGGAACAACACCCTGGCCTGGAGCGCCACCCGCGACTTCGCGGTCACGGCCGTGCTGGTGAAGGGCGGGACCGGCCAGTACGTCTACCAATACGACGGCGCCTCACAGGGCGACGACGGGCTGGTGTCGCCGCTGAACAACGCCGGCAACCTCCCCGACATCTCCCACTACATCGTGTGCTACCGGGTTCGGCTGGCGGTGACCAAGACCGCCGCCACCACCTACGACCGCACCTGGGCCTGGGCGATCCAGAAGAGCGCGGACCAGACGGCGCTCACCCTCGCCCCGTCGGAGACGTTCACCGTCAACTACCAGGTGAAGGTGGACACGACGGGCTCCACCGACAGCAACTTCGCGGTGGCGGGGACGATCCGGGTGCACAACCCGGCGCCGATCCCGGCGGTGGTCACCGGCGTGGTGGACCAGCTCAGCGACAACACCGCCGTGCCGGTCGGCTGCCCCGTCGCCTTCCCGCACACGCTGGCCGCCGGAGCAACGTTCGAATGCACCTACGCGCAGGCGCTGCCGGGGAAGGCGACGCTCACCAACACCGCGACCGCCACCACCAGCACCCGCGAGATGATCGACGGCTCCGGCTCGGCGCCGGTGGTGTTCGGCGAGCCGGCCACCAGGATCGACGAGTGCGTGTCGGTGACCGACACAATGCAGGGCCTGCTCTCGCCGGCCGTGTGCCTGGGGGCGGCCACCTTCTCGTACGCCCGGCAGGTGGGCCCGTACGGCGCGGTGGGGCAGTACACGGCCGACAACACGGCCACCTTCACCACGAACACCACCGGGACGACGGGAAGCGCGTCGGTGAGCATCCCCGTGACGGTTGCCGGCACGGGGTGCACGCTCACGCAGGGCTACTGGAAGAACCACGCGGACCCGGCGCAGAAGCGGTTCGACGCCACCTGGAACAAGCTGCCGGGCGGCGCCGCCACTCCGTTCTACCACTCCGGGAAGAGCTGGCTGGCTGCCTTCAACACGCCGCCCGCGGGGAATGCGTACTACACGCTCGCGCACCAGTTCATGGCGGCGCGCCTGAACGTGCTGGGCGGCGCGGCCACCACCCCCGCCGTGGACGCGGCGATGAGCTCGGCGCACGCCTTCTTCAACAACCCGGCGAACGTGCCGTCGGTGAAGCTGAGCAACGCGGTGAAGGCGACACTCACGGGGTACGCCGCCACGCTGGCGAGCTACAACGAGGGGACCACCGGCCCGGGCCACTGCTCGGAGCGCTGACCCCGCGCGGCGAGATGGATCGCCGTCGGTGAACGCAGAGCATCGGAGGGAAGAGAGTCAGGGGGAGAACCGCGAGTGGTTCTCCCCCTGACTCCTTTTACTCCAATGC
>DASWMA010000014.1:0-6296 GCA_036399995.1 Longimicrobium sp.
TACAGTCATCGCGACGCCAAATATCTTGGCGATGATTCGCTCCTGGGGTATCTGTCCGGCGGTCTGGCGCGCGAACGGTTTCGGTTCTGGCACGATGAGCGTATCGAGGCGGGCGAACTCTGGGATGAGCGCATCCGGAAGGAGATCGATCGCGCCGATGTGGCGCTCGTGCTGGTCAGCCAGGCTTTCCTGAACTCGCGATACTGTCAGGATCAGGAGATTGAGCGCTTCCTCGAAGCTCGGCGGAAAGCTGGGCTGCGGATCGTGCCCGTGGTGCTCTCACCGTGCGACTGGAGCTCTTATCCGTGGCTTGCCGCCACACAAGCGCTTCCGGGTGGCGATGAAACCGTGGAAACCGATTACCGGGATCGCGGCAAGCGCCAACGCCTGTTCCTCGAGGTGCTGAAGGCGATGCGAAGCGCCGGTGAGCAGGTGCGCAGGCGAAGCGGCGGTGACTTGCTCGAGGCACTCGGAACGATCTCGGAGAGCTTCACACGGTCGGAGTAGCGGTACGGGTACGTTGCGCGGCGCGCAGCGATCTTCGGTCAAAGCCGCCGCATCCCACGTTCCGGCTGATCCGCCTTTTATCGCCGGCTTGCGCTCCACGCGCATCCCGGCATCCACCGGAACACCCAGGACGCACCCATGCCTACCGCCGCCGTCCCGCTCTCGACACGTGAACGCCCGCCCGTGCAGCGCATCCTGCTGGCCGGCGCCGTGGTGGCGCTGCTCGACATCGCCTACGCGTACGTGTTCTTCGGGCTGATCCTGAAGGTGGTGGGGGTGCAGTCGCTCTTCCAGTCGATCGCGGCGGGGCTGCTGGGGCGGGCGGCGTACCAGGGCGGGATGCCGACGGCGCTGCTCGGCGGCGCGCTGCACCTGCTGATCGCGTATTCGTGGACGCTGGCGTTCTACCTGGCCGTCCGCAATGTCGAGGCGCTGCGCCGGGCGATGCGGACGCGCGCCGGCACCGTCGCGGTGGGGCTGGCGGCCGGCGTGGTGGTGTACCTGGTGATGGACCTGGTGGTCCTGGAGCTGAGCCGCGCCCACTCCACCCCGCCGAGCGACTGGAAGTTCTGGCTCAACCTGGCCCAGCACGCGGTGATGGTCGGCCTGCCGATGGCGCTCATCATCCGCGACGGCGAAGGGCGCTGACCCGCCGCACCGCGCATCGCCCCGCGCCACGACCGTGGTCGAGATCGAAGGAGCCGCGCGAAGCGCCCCACGTCCCTCCCCCAGGCGGTTTTTGGGGGAGGGACAGGCGGTTCCGGACGCGACGCAGTCGCGCCGGTACCGCCAGGGAGAGGGCCCGGCGCGGGTCCGTTGCGCGTTGCCGCCTCCACTCGCGAAATTTCTCCCGCCGGACGGTGCCTCCCACCTCGCCCGTCCGCCGCAGACGGCTCGGCATCATCCCCCTCCAGCCGCGTATCTCGCATGAAGATCCCCTGCCCCGAATGCCGCATCCCGGTGGCGGCCGACGACGTGAACCTGGAAACCGGCCTGGCGAAGTGCCGCACGTGCAACAGCGTGTTCCGCTTCGACAACCATCCGGGCCTCGCCGAGCGCAGGCGCGCGCCGGTGATGAAGCCCGGGCACGTGGAGACGTACGAGGGTGCCGGCGAGCTGGTCATCCGCTACCGCTGGTTCTCGCCCAAGTACCTGGTCCTGGCGGTGTTCTGCCTGATCTGGAACGGCTTCCTCCTGTTCTGGTACGCGATGGCTTTCGCGTCGGGAGCCGTGGTGATGATGCTCTTCCCCCTCCTGCACGTGGCGGCGGGGATCTTCCTGACCTACACCACCTTTGCCGGTTTCCTGAACGCCACCACCGTTACCCTCGACGGGTCGCAGCTGAGCGTGCGCCACGGGCCGCTCCCCTGGCCGGGGAACCTCAAGCTGTCCACCCTCCAGGTTCAGCAGCTCTTCTGCGAAGAAAAGATCTCGCGCGGGCGCAACGGGCTGTCGTACAGCTACAGCCTGGTGGCCTTGCTGCTGGACGGCAGCCGCCGGAAGGTGGTGTCGGGCCTCGATGCGCCGGAACTGCCGCTGTGGCTGGAGCAGCACGCCGAGGGGTGGATGAAGATCCAGGACGAGGCGGTGGTGGGGGAGTTCGCCGTAACTCCGACGCCGGTGCGCGCATCCAACGGGTGACAAAGGAGGAGGGGATGCCAAGAGACGCGATCTTCAGTGACCGGCTGGCGGCGTCGGCCGGGCCGTTCTCGCCCGCGGTGCGCGGCGGCGAGCTGATCTACCTGAGCGGGCAGGTGGGGCAGGACCCCGCCACCGGCAAGCTGGTGGACGGCGGCGTGGCGGCGCAGACCGAGCAGGCGCTGCGCAACCTCGCCGCCGTGCTCGACGCCGCCGGCCGCACGCTCGACGACGTGGTCCGCGTGGGCGTGTACCTCACCGACATGGCCGACTTCACGGCGATGAACGACGTCTACGCGCGGGCGTTCACGCAGCCGTACCCGGCGCGTACCACCATTGGCGTGGCGGCGCTGCCGCTGGGCGCCGCGGTGGAGATCGACCTGGTCGCCCGCTGATTTCGGTCGACGCAACCACACTGCCGGACGGAGACGGATGTCGTCGTACCGCTTCATCATCGCCGACGTGTTCACCGAGCAGGCGGTCGGCGGCAACCAGCTCGCCGTGGTCCCCGACGCGCGCGGCCTGTCGGACCGTGCGATGCAGGCGCTCGCGCGCGAGTTCAACTTCTCCGAGAGCACCTTCGTCTTCCCGGCGGACGACCCCGCGCACGCCTGCCGCGTGCGCATCTTCACCCCCACGGGCGAGCTCCCTTTCGCGGGGCACCCCACCGTGGGGACCGCGGCCGTGCTCGCGCGCGAGGGGCTGATCCCCCACAGCGGGAGCGTGGTGTTCGAAGAGGGCGTGGGCCCCGTGCGGGTGGACGTGGAGGTGAGCGACACGCGCGCCTTCGCGAAGCTCATCCTCGATGCGCAGGTGCAGCACCCCGACGAGCGCCCGTCCGTCGACGCGGCCGCCGCGGTGCTCTCGCTCCCGACCGGCGCCGTGCGCGAGGCGTGGTTCGCCAGCGTGGGCGTGCCCTTCGCCTACATCCACCTGCAGGACCGCGAGACGGTGGACGCCGCCAGGCTGTCCCAGGCGGTGTGGGCGGAGCGGTTCGCGGATGCGTTCGGCCCGCACCTCTTCTTCTTCGCGGGGGAGCTTGCCGCCGGCGGACGGCTCTACGCGCGGATGATCGCGCCCGCCATGGGCATCGCCGAAGACCCGGCCACCGGCGCGGCCTGCGCCACCCTGGCCGGCAGCCTGGCCCAGCGCCATCCCGATCGTGACGGCGTCTTCGACTGGCAGATCGAGCAGGGGGTGAAGATGGGCCGCCCCAGCCACATCGAGGCCTCGGCCATCAAGCGCGACGGCCGCACCGTGCGGGTGACCGTCGGCGGCCTCGCGGTGCTGGTGGCGCAGGGCACCATCGCCGTGCCGGACGGCCTCTGATCTCACGCCCTGTGGGTGGATGACGACCTCGGCGCCGAGTGGCCGCGCCCATGGTGGCGAGGGGAAGGGCGCGGTGCGGATTCACCGCCATAAATCCGGCGGCACCAACCACTTGCGCGATCGGCGAAAGGCCCCTATATTCAGCGCTGAGTTGAACGGGCCGCTCGCGCGGCAAGCGCGGGCGGACTGGTCGGGGCTGAACGGCCCCGGGTCCACGCCCGATGTAGAACCTGAAAAAAGGAGGTGATCTCTTGTCCAATTCGACGACTGCTCGCAACCTGGCACGGGCAAGCGATCGCCGCGTCGGCTGAGCCGAGGCAACAAGGCGAACCTCTCCGCGCACGCGGCGGGATGCTTTAGCGGCATCGCGCTGGGAAGCGGCAGAACAAAAGGCACCACCGGTCCAAGCGGCCGGTGGTGCCTTTTTTCTTTTTTCGCGTCCCGGTCACCCCTGTGTGACCTCGGCGACGGGGATCGTTTATCATTGCATCGAACGGCACCATCGCCACGAACCCCGGCCTGGAGCAAGGCACATGACCGCACGCACCGCCGTCGTGCTCACTTTCGTGGCCATGGGGCTGGCCGCCTGCGCCGAACCGCTGGCCTCGGGGGAGCCGCGTTGCGCCCGGGCCGGGCCGGGGCGGGGACGTCGGTGTCGAGGAGGTGGAGGCCGCCTTCGGCTTGAAGCCGCTCGCCACGCTGGAGCTGGCGGCGGGGGATCGGGAGATCCGGCTGTGGCCCGTCGCGGGCGCCATCATCCCCAGCCGATTCGTCCGCGTGGCCGAACGCGGCGGAACCGCCGTGGCCACGCTGTACGCGTACTGGCCGGACGACCACGTGCACGGCCGCGACGCGCCATACCCGGATTTCGAAACGAGGATGCGATCGAGGTGGGGGTGTGGGCCGATCCGGCATTCGGGGCCGTACGGAGCCTGCGTTCTGGCGTCGGCGTCGCCGGCACGCGCGCGCACGCTGGTGGCGTACCTCGATTCCATCCAGGCCTGGAGCGCCGCCGACGTGGACCCCGCGGCGCTCTCGGGCGACCCGGGGATCGCCGCACTGGTGGTCGATGGTGCCTGGCTGGGCGTGTCGGTCAGGCGCGGTCCGCGCCACGATGCCACGGCGTACTTCGACTGGCACCTGACGCCGGGCTCCGCCGGCCGGGTGCTGTTCCAGCTTCCCGACCGGTTCCGACCATCCGCACCATGAGCCTCCGCCGGTGAACTACGTCGTCGTCCATCACCCCGAGTACACGCCGTACCTCTGCATCGCCATCGCGCTCTCGGGCGCGGCGGCGATCGTGGCGACGGTGCGCGGGTGGCGGCGGGGCGTGTACGTGTTCAAGCCGCTCACCACGCTGCTGATCATCGCGCTGGCGTGGCACCAGCCCGCCTCGCTCCCGCTCTACCGGTCGCTGGTGATCGTGGGGCTGGTGTTCTCGCTGGCCGGCGACGTGTTCCTGATGCTCCCGCGCGACCGCTTCGTGGCGGGCCTGGTGTCCTTCCTGATCGCGCACCTGCTGTACATCCCCGCCTTCACCGACGGCGCGTGGACCGGCGTCTACCACCCCGGCGGGCTCCGGCTGACGCCCTGGGTGCTGGTGCCGTTCGTCGTCTACGCCGCCGTCCTCCTCCGCACGTTGCTGCCGCACGTGCCACGCGCGCTCAAGCTGCCGGTCGCCATCTACGCCGCCGCGCTGCTGGTGATGGCATGGCAGGCGGCCGAGCGTGGCGCCGCGGGGCTGCCGGGCGGCGCGCTGGCGGCGGCGGGCGGCGTGCTGTTCGTGGCCAGCGACTCGGCGCTCGCGCTCGACCGCTTCGTCCGGCGCTTCCCCGGCGCCGGCGCGCTGGTGCTGGCCACCTACTTCGCCGCGCAGACGCTGATCGCGCTCTCCATCCGCTGAGATCGCAGCGTGCAGCACGCAGTCAGTGCCGCGCACCGCCGTCTCGGTCTCACCGTTGCCGGTAGTCCGCGAAAGCGGACTTCGCGTAGTCGTTGCCGCGGTTTCAACCGCCCTCCCGAGTTCCTACCGCCGCAGGATCGGCCGCGTCGCCTCGAGCCGCCCGTCGATCCCCTCCGCGGGCCGCAGCCCCAGCAGGTGGGCGATGAAGGGGTACACGTGCACGTTCTCGAGCGGCCCCAGCGTGGACCCCGGCCGCACCCCCGCGCCCGCGGCGATGAAGATCCCGTGCATGTCCCGGATCTGGTTGTCGAAGCCGTGGTTGCCGGGCGAGGGGCGGTAGGGCGCGGTGCGGCCGCGGCGGGTGACGTTCACCACGAACGGCGGGTCGATCAGCACGAACACGTCGCCGGCGCGCGGGTGGCCGCGCAGGCGGAAGCGCTCGGGGATCTCGGCGTTGCGCCAGACGTGCGCGTGCGGCATCCGCCGCAGCGAGGCCACGGCGCGGTCGATCTTCGCGCGGTCGCCGTCGTAGAAGAGCTGCGCGTAGGTGGATGGCGCCACCACGGCCACCGTGTCGTCCAGCGAGAGGTAGTCTTCGAGGAAAAGCGCGCTGTCGGGCCGGGTGAGCCCGTGGTCCGACACCACGATCAGCGTGACGCTGTCGGCGATGGGGAGGCGGGCGATGCCGGCGCGCAGGCGGCCCAGCATGCGGTCCACGTGCTCGGCCGCGTTGCGCGTGGCCGGCGCGTCGGGGCCGTGGCGGTGCGCGCTGTCGTCCACCGCGCTGAAGTAGCCCAGCACCAGGTGCGGGCGCTGCGCGGGGGGCAGGGCCAGCCACGACAGGATGCTGTCCACCCGCGCCGTGTCGGGGAACGAGTGCATGTACGGCTTCCAGTAGCTGGGCCGCACCCCTTGCACG
>DASWMA010000015.1:0-2991 GCA_036399995.1 Longimicrobium sp.
CGGCCTCCACCAGAGCGCGCCGGCCGTACCCCGAGGCCCGCTGCCAGCCCATGCGGCCGCGCTCGGCGATACAGCGTAGATGCGCATCGCGCTGCGTCGGCGCGGTCTCCGCGGCGTCGCTTGGCACCGCATTCGCGCGCGGCGGCACGATCACGGCCGCCTCGGGATGGCGCGCCGCGACTTCGGTGTGGACGTCGTCGCGGTCGTAGGCGCCGTCGCCGGTGAAGGACGCCACCGGCCCATCCACTTGGTCGAGCAAGGGGCCGACCTGCGAGCCGTCGTCGGCATCCCTGTCGGTCAGCACCGAGGCGACGATCCGCCCGGTGTCGGCGTCGGTGGCGAGGTGCAGCACCCTCCAGGCCCGGCGCCGCTTGGTGCCGTGCTTCTCCGCCAGCCACTCGCCGGGGCCGCGGAGCTTGAGCCCCGTGCTGTCCACCAACAGGTGCACGGGCGCGGTCCCCGCCTATGGCCGCGCCACCTCCAGCGTCTCGGCCCGGCGGCTCAGGGTGGAGTGGTCCGGCACCGGGAGGTTGAGCCCGAGCAGCTGGAGGATGGAGCCGATGAGGCCCTCGGTCTGGCGCAGCGCCAGGCGGAACACCGCCCGCAGCGTCAAGGCCGTGGTGGTCGCCAGGGCGGAGAAGGAGGGCTGCCCGCCCCGGGTGGCCCGCGGCGCCGCTCTCCACGCCGCGATCGCCTCCTCGGAGAACCACACGGTCAGGCTGCCGCGCGCGCAGGGCGGCATCGTATTCGGCCCAGTTCGTCACCCTGTGGCGCTGGTTCGGGATGCCGTGCCGGCGATCAGCCTTCGCCTTGAACGCCAAGAGGGGTGCCCCTGCGTGGTGGAGGGGAACTGGCCCTGCCCTCACCCTACCTCGAGGCGCCACGCCGACCGATCCCTGCACCATCTGTGGACATCGGATAATCGCGGGCGCGGCTGAGGCGCTCCGACGGCAAGCTGCTGCTGGTCCGGCTGGACCGGCAACCTGTCTTGTCAGGAGGGGTGGATGGTGGAGCGCTTCGTTGGTCTCGACGTCTCGCAGCGGTCGACGTCGATCTGCATCCTCGATGGACAAGGGAACCGGGTGTGGCGCGGCAAGTGCGCCACCGACCCGGCGGCGATCGAGGAGGCCATTCGGGCTCGGGCCGGCAGCGCGGCACGGATCGGGCTTGAGACGGGGCCGCTGACGCCCTGGCTGGTGCACGAGCTCCGGAGCCGGGGCCTTGAGGTGGTCTGCCTCGACGCCCGACAGGCGCGGGCGGCCCTGGCGCTGCGGCCGAACAAGTGTGGACGCGAACGACGCCGAGGGCTTGGCGCAGATCCTGCGCCTCGGCTGGCACCGGAGCGTGCACGTGAAGTCCTATGCCGCGCATCAACTGCGGGCCGCGCTCGGCGCGCGGATGCAGCTCGTGAACATGGTAACCGAGCTGTCCAACCATGTCCGTGGCGTGCTGAAGGTCTTCGGCCTCGTGGTCGAGGGCGCCCGCGGCGGCGTCTTCGCCGACCGGGTGGAGGCGCTGGTGGCGGACCGCCCGGAGGTCGCCGCGGTGGTGCGCCCCATGCTCGGGGCCTGGCGCGGGCTGCGGCGGCAGGTCGCGGCCTACGACGTCGCGTTGCGCGCCGAGGCCAAGGAGCGGCACGAGACGCGGCTGCTGATGAGCGTGCCGGGGGTAGGTGCCATCACCGCCCTGGCATTCGCCAGCGCGGTGGAGGACCCCGCGCGCTTCGGCAGGTCGCGCGACGTCGGCGCGCACTTCGGGCTCACCCCGCGCCGGCACCAGTCGGGCGAGGTCGACCGCATCGGGGCGATCTCGCGCTGGGGCGACGGGCTGGTGCGGACCTACCTGTTCGAGGCGGCCACCGTGCTGCTCCGGCGCGTGAAGCGCTGGTCATCGCTGAAGGCCTGGGCGGTGCGCCTGGCGCAGCGGGCGGGGGCGACCAAGGCGCGCGTGGCGCTGGCGCGCAAGCTGGCCGTGGTCATGCACGCGATCTGGCGCGGCGGCGAGCCGTTCCGTTGGACCGCCGAGCCGCGGGCCGCCTGACCGGAAGGGAGGAACAGGGCAAGGAACAGAGATCGCCTGCCGCAGGCTAGCCGCGGCGGGCCGAGGGCTCGCTCCCCGGGGCGAGGGCGTGGGTCAGTCCGATGGGGGCCGTGGCGCGGTGCAGCACCAGCTGAACCAGCGCGTTGTGGACCTTGGACGTCCCGAGCTCTCCCGGAGCCGATGGTGCGGCGGCCAACGCGCCGACCGCGAAGAGAACCGTGACCTCGGGGCGTGGGGCCTGCCGTTCGGAGCACAAAGCCATTGACGTGGAGCCCGCGATTAGAGAACGCCCCCCTCAGGGCAAGGGCAAACGTCAGGATCGCCGTGACGCGTAGTCGGATGCTGCCATCTGTCCGGCCTCTCGCGCGGCCATGGACCGCCGGCCTGCATGGGAGTTCGCGGACCGGGCCCACATCAACGCCGCGTACTCGAGGTACGGTGTTGCACACTGGCTCTCCCGATCCCGTCTCGCCGACTGTTGCGCCATGTCCTCCTTCCGCTCGCCCTACGCCTCGGTGGCCCCGGCCGGCTTACGCCGCCATGGCCGGAGCCCTGTACGTGCCGCCCTTGACCAGCAGGGCCCAGACGACGCGGGCCGTCTTGTTGGCCAGGGCGGTGGTGACCAGCATCCGCGGCTTGCGCGCGAGCATCCGCGCCAGCCACGAGCCCGCCGGCGCCCCGCGCTGGCTGGCCCACCGGACCACCGCGCTGGCGCCCAGGATGAG
Organism: Longimicrobium sp.; assembly: GCA_036399995.1. GTDB lineage: Bacteria > Gemmatimonadota > Gemmatimonadetes > Longimicrobiales > Longimicrobiaceae > Longimicrobium. Next base: position 2,766 of record DASWMA010000015.1, read on the forward strand.
CAGGCGGCGGATGGTGCGCTCGCCCATCTTCGAGATGGCCCCGAGCTTGCGCTTGCCCCCGGTCGACTTCTGCAGCGGCGTCAGCCCGAGCCAGGCCGCGAAGTCCCGCCCGGCGCGGAAGCCCTCCGGCGCCGGCACCAGGGCGGTGATCGCGGTAGCCGCGATGGGGCCGATGCCGGGGACCGTCATCAGCCGACGCGCCACGGGGTCGGCCTTTGCACGGCGG
>DASWMA010000016.1:0-5390 GCA_036399995.1 Longimicrobium sp.
GTGCGCGCCACAGCGCCTCCGTGGCCACGGCCGAGAGCACCGCCAGCAGCATGGCCACGGCGCGGATCAGCACCACCCACTCACCGTGCCACAGGGTGTCCGAGACGCCCACGATCACCACCATGGCCAGGCACAGCCACGCCGAGAAGGCGCCGGCCACCCAGAAGCCGAAGGGCGTGCGCCCCTTCATCGCCCCCTCACGGCCGGGGGGCGGGCACGCGGACGGCCGCCCGCGGCCACATCTGCCGCGAGCGGGCATGCAGGTAGCGCAGCATGGGGATCGCCGCCAGCGCGCTCACCGCCAGCAGGATGGCCCCCGCAATCCGCAGCTCGGGCGCCGCCACGGCGATGCCCAACACCGAAAGAGCATAGCATACCACCAGCGCAAGGCTCGCCGGGAACGCCGCCGGCCGCGTCTTCCACAGCGCCTCGGTGGTGATCACGCCCAGCGAGGCCAGCACCACGCAGATGCCGCGGAACGGCACGCTCCAGCTCCAGCCCGGGTCCAGCTCCACCAGCAGCAGACCCATCAGCGCGGCGATGGAAAAGCACAGCGAAACCATGCCGCACAGGAAGAACCCGAGTGGGGGCCGGTGCCTCATCGCCCCCTCACGGCCGGCCTCCGGGGTGCGGGGCGGGGTGCATCGGCGGGGAGGGAGGCGGCACGGCGATGGGGGCAGTGGACTGCGGCGGCTGATTCGGCCACATCGCCTTCGCCCGGCCGTGGATGTAGGCCAGCAGCGGCACCAGCGGCACCGCGCTCGCAATCAGCAGGGCGAACGCCTCGCCCACGTTCGAGGCGGGGTCGGCGGAGGTGGCGACGAACACGATTACGGCGTACGCCAGCGCCAGCGCCAGGCTGGCGCGCCACACCCATGGCCGCGCGCGCCAGAGCGCCTCGGTCACCACCGCCGCCAGCACCGCCAGCAGCGCAGCCGAGCCGCGCCCCACCGCCAGCCACGCATCGTCGTAATCCGGGTCGGCCATGCACACGATCACCACCATCGCGACGCAGAACCACGCCGACAGGGCGCCGGCCACCCAGAACCCGAACGGCGTGTGCCCCCTCACGGCCCGCCTCCGGGCCCGGAGCGCTGGGCGGGGTGCATCGGCGGGGAGGGGCGCGGCACGGCGATGGGAGCGGTGGAGTGCGGTGGCGGCTGCATCGGCCACATCACCTTCGCCCGGGCGCGGATGTAGGCCAGCATCGGCACCACCGGCACCGCGCTCAGCACCAGCAGGAAGAGCGCAGCGCCCCAGTCCCCCCTGTCGCCCTGGGCAGCGGCCGCCAGCACCACCGCGGCGTACGCCACCGCCAGCGCCAGGCTGGCGCGCCACACCCAGGGGCGCGCGCGGAACAGCGCCTCGGCCACCACCGCCGCCAGCCCCGCCAGCAGCGCGGCCGCGCCGCGCCCCGCCACCATCCCCCATTCGTTCCAGTTCGCGTCCAGCTCCGCCCACACCATCCCCAGCAGCACGGCGACGCAAAAGCACAGCGCAACCCACCCGCACAGGGCGAACCCGAACGGCGTGCGCGGCTTCATCGCCCCCTCACGGCCGGCTTCCGGGGCCGGTGGCGGGGTGCATCGGGGCGGAGGGGCGCGGCACGGCGATGGGGGCGGTGGACTGCGGCCAGGAAGGCTGCTTCGGCCGCATCGCCCTCACCTGGAAGTAGATGCAGGCCAGCAGCACCACCACCACCACCCCGCTCACCGCCGGCCCGAAGACCGGATCGAGCAGGTTCGAGCCGCGGTCGGTGGAAGTGGCTACGAACGCGCTCACGGCGTACGCCACCGCCAGCGCCAGGCTGGCGCGCCACACCCATGGGCGGGCATTCCAGAGCGCGTCGGTCACCACCGCCGCCAGCACGGCCAGCAGCGCGGCCGCGCCCCGCCCTGCCACCGTCCACCCGTAATCGTCGGTGGGGTCCGCGAAGCACACGAACCCCGTCGTCACCAGGCAGAACCATGCCGAGAAGACGCTGGCCACCCCGAAGACGAAGGGGACTCTCTGCTTCATCTTCATCGCTCCCTCACCACCGGTCGGCGGGGCACGCGGACGTCCGCCCGCGGCCACAGCCGCCGCGAGCGGTGACGGATGTACAGCAGGATGGGGATCACCCCCACCGCGCTCACCCCCAGGAGAAAGGCTGCCCGTCGGAGGAGCACGGGCTCGGCCACGGCAGCCAGGGCGGCCGTGGCCGGTACCGTCACGAACCAGCTCACCGCCAGCGCCAGGCTGGCGGGGTACGCCGACGGCCGCGCCTTCCACAGCGCCTCGGTGGTAATCAGGCCAAGTGACAGCAGCAGCACGGCCGCGCCGCGTACGCCCATCGCCAGGGCGCCCGACAGGCGGCCCACCTCCCCGTCCACCTCCATCACCACGAGCAACGTGAGGATGAGGAAGGAGAAGCACAGCGAAAACACGCCGCACAGGACGAACCCGCGCGGAGGCGGAGGCGGAGGCGGGGGCGTGGCCGGAGGCACGGCTCAGTACTTGGGGATGGACGGGTCCACCTGGTCGGCCCAGGCCAGGATCCCGCCCTTCAGGTTCCAGAGCCGCGGATACCCTTTCTCCCGGAGGATCGACAGCGCCTGCGCGCTGCGGGCGCCCGAGCGGCACTGCAGCACCACCTCGTCGTTGGGGTCGATCTCGCCGGCGCGGTCGGGGAGCTCCTTCAGCGGGATCAGCCGGGCGCCGTGGCTCCCCAGGTTGCCGATGTCCCACTCGAAGGGCTCGCGCACGTCGATGATCGTGAGCCGGTCGCCGCGGTCCAGCCGCTCCTTCAGCTCGGTCACGGTGATCTCGGGGGTTCCCTGCTCGGCCATTCGGCCCTCCGGTGGGTGTGCTTCGGGGGTGGTTCCGCAGAAGCGCTCGTAGTCGATCAGCTCGCGGATGCTGGGGTTTTCGCCGCACGCGGGGCACGCCGGGTCCCGCCGCAGGCGCATCTCCCGGAACCTCATCCGCAGGGCATCGAAAAGCAAGAGACGGCCCGTCAGGGGCTCGCCGGCGCCCAGCAGCAGCTTGAGTGCCTCGGCCGCCTGGATGCTGCCGACGATCCCCGGCAGCACCCCCAGCACCCCGCCCTCGGCGCAGTTGGGCACCAGCCCCGGCGGCGGCGGCTCGGCGAACAGACAGCGGTAGCAGGGCCCGTGGCCGCCCCAGAAGACCGACGCCTGCCCCTCCCACCGCAGGATCGAGCCGTAGACGTTGGGCTTCCCCAGCAGCACGCAGGCGTCGTTCAGCAGGTAGCGGGTGGGGAAGTTGTCCGTCCCGTCCACCACCACGTCGTACTCACGCACCACGTCGAGCGCGTTGGCCGAGGTCAGCCGCTCGGGGTGGGGGACCACCTCGACGAACGGGTTGATCTCGCCGATGCGGTCGCGGGCGCTGTCGAGCTTGGTGCGGCCGACCCAGCTCGTGCCGTGGATCACCTGCCGCTGCAGGTTGGTGGTGTCCACCACGTCGAAGTCGGCGATCCCCAGCGTCCCCACGCCGGCGGCGGCCAGGTACATCGCCACCGGCGACCCCAGCCCGCCGGCACCGACGACCAGGACGCGCCCCTGCTTGAGCCGCCGCTGCCCCTGCGGCCCCACCCCGTCCAGGATCAGGTGCCGCGAGTAGCGCAGGCTCTCGTCGGGCGAGAGCTCCGTCGCCTCCTGCAGGTCGATCACCGTCATGCGCTCACGATCTGGGTATGCGGATCTTCGCGGATCTCTACGGAGGAATACGAACCGCGGTTTTGGGCGTGTTCGGCGCCGGGGCGCCGAACCGGGCTGCGCGCGCGGTAGGCAACGATACCGCCGTTGCCAACCGCGCCGGGCCAGCGGCGGCGCCCGCCTTCGTCGCGGCCGCGCAGGACGGCTCACGCGCCGCCGCCGTCCCGGCCCTCCGGGCGCGCATCCCTCACGCAAGGGGTGCAGACCAGCTCCCGGAACCGCGGTTCTCCCTCCCCTGCGGGGCGGGGCGAGGGGCCGGGGGAGGGGGCTCGCCGCGGCCGCGCCACCCGCCGCCGTCCCACGCCGCCCCCGACGCACTCTCCCCCTCCCCCAGGCAGTTTTTGGGGGAGCGGGTCGTGGCAAGAGGGCCCCGCCGCGGCGGGGCCGATGCCCTCCGCACCGCACCGTAGCTGCGTGGGCCGGTCTCTCCGCGTCACGCTCTGGCGACACGCCTGCCAGGCCGGCGAGGGCCCCTCCGGCGAAGCTAACCATGCCCCTGGCGTGGTGCAAACCCATGCGCCGCCCTTGAATACGGCCCCCGCACCCGATAGTGTTCCCGCCGGCATCAAACCGGGGAGAGGCGCTCTCTCCCCGACCGCCCAATCGGTTTCGGCCCGGCGGCCGGGAGCAGAGAGACACCCGTGCAGACACTGATCGACTTCATTCTCCACATCGACAAGCACCTGGCGGACCTGGCGCAGCAGTACGGCGCCTGGACCTACCTGATCCTGTGCCTGATCGTGTTCGCCGAGACGGGGCTGGTGGTCACCCCCTTCCTTCCGGGTGACTCGCTCCTCTTCGCCGCCGGCGCGCTGGCGGCATCCGGCGCGTTCAACGTGTGGCTGCTGTGGCCGCTGCTGCTGGTGGCGGTGTTCTGCGGCGACAACGTCAACTACTACGTGGGGAGCAGGCTGGGGCGCAGGGTGTTCAAGCCCGGCGCGCGCATCATGAAGATCGAATACCTGCACCGCACCGAGGAGTTCTACGCCAAGTACGGCGGCCGCGCGGTGATCCTGGCGCGCTTCATCCCCATCGTGCGCACCTACGCCCCGTTCGTGGCGGGCGCCTCGCGCATGCCGTACGGGCGCTTCCTCACCTTCAGCATCGCGGGGTCGCTGCTCTGGATCACCCTGTTCCTGCTGGGCGGCTACTTCATCGGGAACATCCCCTGGGTGAAGGAGAACTTCAAGGTGGTGGTGGTGCTGATCATCATCATCTCCGTCGTCCCCATGGTGATCGAGGTGATCAAGGCCCGCCGCGAGAAGAAGAGGGTCGGCTGATGCGTTCCGCGCGCGTGCTCCCCGCCCTGCTGGCCGTGCTGGCGCTGCTGGCGCCGGCGGCCGCGCACGCGCAGCGCGACACCATCCGCCTGGGCGGCGACCCCGCCCCGCGCGACACCATCACCCTGGCCACCGAAGACACGGCGCCCGCGCGCCCGGAGCGCCCCGAGCGCTGGTCGCGGCCGTTCGCGGTGGAGGGGAGCGGCGAGGTGGCGCCCCGCCCCGCCGCCCGCGAGGTGGTGTGGCTCCCCGCCGACACCGTCCGCGCCCGCCGCCTCGCCGCCCGCCGCGACAGCGCGGATGAGGCCGCCGATGAGCTCGTGGCGTCCGACGGCGACGAAGAAGCCGCCACGGACCAGGACGCCGACGCCGACTCCGCGCCCCCGCCCGC
>DASWMA010000017.1:0-6475 GCA_036399995.1 Longimicrobium sp.
CCGTGCGGTACAGCCGCGCCCCCGGCCGGGCGGCGAACGGGTCGGGAACGAAGCGCCCGGCGGTCAGCGCGGGGCGCCCCTGGTAGCCGCGCGCCACCCCGTGGCCGCCGGCGTACAGCTCGCCGGGAACGCCGGGGGCCACCGGCTCCATCGCCGCGTCCAGCACGTAGACGCGCGTGTTGCCGATCGGGCGGCCGATGCTCACCGGGTCGGTGGCCTCGGCCGCGTCGCGCATCACGTGGCAGGTGGTGTAGGTGGTGACCTCGGTGGGCCCGTAGCCGTTGACCATCACCAGCCCCGGGTTCAGCTCCAGCACCCTGCGCACGTGCGGCGGCGAAAGCACGTCGCCGCCCGAGAGGAGGCGGCGCACCCCCGCGAAGGCGGTGGGGCGGCTGTCCACCATCTGGTGGAAGAGCCCCGAGGTCAGCCACAGCGTGGTGACCCCCTCGCGGCGGATGAACCCGGCCAGCTCGTCGAGCGACGGGGTGTGCGGGAGGAAGAGGACCAGCCGGGCGCCGCACGAGAGCGGGCCCCACAGCTCGAAGGTGGAGACGTCGAAGGCGATGGGGACGAACTGGAGGAAGACCTCGTCGGCCTCGAACCGGCACCACCCCTCCTGCGCCAGCAGCCGCACCACGGCCTGGTGCGACACCATCACCCCCTTGGGGCGCCCCGTGGAACCGGAGGTGAAGAGGACATAGGCGAGGTTCGCCGGAAGGGCTCCGCCGTAGACGTCGTCGCCGCTCTCGCGCTCGGCCTCGCCCTCGGCGGTGTCCAGGCGCACGACCTCCACCCCCTGCACCGCCACGCGGCCGGCCAGGTGCGGCTGGGCGATCACCAGGCGCACCCCGCCGTCCTCCACCATGTGCTCCAGGCGCTCGCGCGGATAGGCGGGGTCCAGCGGAACGTATGCGCCGCCCGCCTTCAGGACGCCCAGGAGCGCCACGGGCAGCTCCAGGCTGCGCTCGATGCAGACGCCCACGCGCGTCTCGGGGCCCACGCCCCGCCGCCGAAGCCGGCGCGCCAGGCGGTTGGCGCGGTGGTTCAGCGCCGCATAGGTGAGCGACGCGCCCTCGAACGCCACGGCCACCCGCCCCGGGTGCGCCCGCGCGGCGGCCTCCACCAGCTCGTGCACGCACACGGGGGGAAGGGGGCGCTCGGTCGCGTTCCACTCCTCCAGCACCTTCCGGCGCAGGTCGGCATCCAGCTGCGGCAGCTCGGCCACGGATTCTCCCACCAGTCGAGGGGGTCTACAGGGGTTGCGACGTCCACAGCGAACAAAATTACACCGGAAACGTGTCTAGCAGGAACACCGACGAGGAGCGCGTTCCGCTCTACGCGGCCGCTCTCTTGAAAGCACCTGAGTGTGCGCGGAGAGGCAACACCTGGCGGTCGCCGGCTACGATCCCGTGGATCTTACCCGGTTCGCTTCGCGCATACTGCGGACGCCCAAACTGCAGCCGCCGCGGTCACCCTCGTGCCGGAACGTGTGATGCTGACATTTTAGAACATAAAACGAGGATTGAAGCAGTGGCAAGAGCCGTGACGTACCACATCTTGGATGCGCACTTAATTACTCCTAAGGCGCGACACTGCTCCCAATCCCGTCGCCCATGCGGGACATCTTGCTGCGGTCGCACAGCTACGCCCACGGGTTCCGTCATGCTGGCTGGCCGTCACGCCGGCGGGGAGCCGGCGGGGAGCCGGCGGGACGATCGGGAGATTTCAGCGGTCGCGAAGAATCATCAGCCGGGAGATACGAGACGGCTTCGAGGCGCTCGCAACTCTACGGGAACGCGGGCGAGATGGGACCGGGGCTGACGCGACAGCGCGGCGGCTCGACACCGCCTCCTGACGTCCTGAGTCTCCCACCGCGCTCCGCGCGACCACGGGGGATGAAAGAAGGTGGCGACCTCGGCCGTTGAAGCCTCGCGCAGTTTGCGAGGCTTTTCGTCGTTGTTGCTGCGGCTTCAGCCGCCGGTGGACGATGCCTCTCTTTCCATTCAGGCCGGCCAGACCGTAATCAGCATCTGCACAGGCGCTTGCAGCCCAAAGGATCTACGCCGCGGCAGCACGCGACTCTGGCAGATGCACCAGATCTTCCCCCCGGATCTGGTATCAGACCAGTTGTGGTTCTTCCGGCACGACGTTCCGGTCTTCAGCCGCGCGATCGATCTCACGCGACAGCGCTCGGCCGAGAGATTCGACGTTAGGTGGCTCCATCATGGACCGATGGGTTCCCGGCACCGGCGTCGCGCTGATCGACACATCGTCCAGGAGAGTCTGCCAGCCGCGCCAGGGATCGACGCCGGCCTCATCCCGCGCGAAGAACAGGTGGACCGGGATCGGAACCGGCCGGGGACTGTACCCGCGCATACTGAGGAGAGAAGTGCGCAAGTGGTCCTGGACCTCCCGCGCTTCGTCCACAGCGAGGTGCCCCGGGAGCAGCCCCTTCTCCCGCCACTGAGTGGCGAGCGCCCCCGGGTCCGCTGCCGAAGCAGCGGGTGCCCCGTCCTTCGACCCCACGTCGTCGCCTTCTCCACCCTCTCCGCGGAGCATCCGGAGTGGCGGGGATTCGCCGTGCCCCGTGGCCCCGTCTCCGCTGCCGACGAGCGATGGATGATAGGTGTCGATCATCCCCAGGAACTCGACGGCCTCGTCCTGGCCGATGAGCTGCGCGGCCATCTCGTAGGCGAGGATCCCCCCGAAGGACCAGCCGGCCAGGCGGTAAGGGCCCACGGGCTGGACTTCGCGGACCATTCGCACCAGCCGGGTCGCCATCCCTTCTACCGTACGGAGGGGGAGCTCCTCACGGGAGACCGGCGGCAATGCGTAGACCTGAAGTTCCTCGTCCAGGTGGTGATGCAGCACCTGCGCGTACGCGACCGTCCCCCATCCGTCATGGACCAGGAACAACGGCCGCTCCGATCCGGTCGTTCGAACCGGGATCGCCCGTCGGAGCGTTTGGACCCCCTTCTCACCTGCGCCGCCCATCGACGCGGGTGCACCCGAAAGGTGGCGCGCCAGGTCGGCCACGGTGACGTGCTCGAAGAGGTCCATCACCCGCACACTCCTCCCCACAGCCGACTCCAGCAGCCGCGCTGCCCGGACCACCAGGAGCGAGTTTCCACCCAGGTCGAAGAAGCTCGTGCGGATCCCGATTGCCGCAACGCCGAGCACCTCCGCCCACACCTCGGCGATGGCGCGCTCCAGCTCCGTCCGCGCCTCCTCGTCGGCGGGCGCGGCGGCGGGCTCGGGCTCGGGGAGCGCCCGCCGGTCCACCTTCCCGTTGGGGGTGAGCGGGAGCGCGTCCAGCACCACGAAGGTGGCGGGAACCATGTACTCGGGGAGTGAGGCGCGCGCGTGCGCCCGCACCTTGGCCACGGAGACGTCCGCGTCCGCTTCCAGGTAGCCCACGATCCGGAGGTCGCCCGAGCCGGAGGAGCCGCCGCGCACCACCGCGGCCACACCGCGGACGGCGGGGTGGCGCCCCACCACGGCCTCTACCTCGCCGAGCTCGATCCGGAAGCCGCGCACCTTGACCTGGAAATCCGTCCGGCCGAAGTACTCCAGCTCGCCGTCCGGGCGGCGCCGGACGCGGTCGCCCACGCGGTACATCCGCGACCCCGCGGGCCCGAACGGGTCGGGGAGGAAGCGCTCCGCGGTGAGGGCCGGGCGGCCGGCGTAGCCGCGGGCCAGGCCGTCGCCGGCCAGGTACAGCTCGCCCACGATCCAGTCGGGCACCGGCTGCAGCTCCCCGTCGAGCACCAGTGCCCGGGTGTTCGCCACCGGCCGGCCGACCGGGACCCGGTCGCAGTCCCGGGGGACGAGCGCAAAGGTGGAGTAGGTGGTGTCCTCGGTGGGGCCGTACGCGTTGCCGATCCGGTCCAGCGTGCCGAGCGCATGGAGCGCCCGCGCCAGTTCCGCCGGAAGCGGCTCCCCGCCCAGGACGAGCGTCCGCACGCTCGCCGGTATGCCGCCGGCGCGCAGCAGCTCGGCGGCGGCAGTGGGGACCATGCTCGCGTAGGCGATGTCTTCACCGAGCGTCGCCAGCTCCAGCGCGTTCTCGGCGATCACCAGCTTTCCTCCCCAGCAGAGGGTGCCGAAGACCTCGGCGACACTGACGTCGAAGTTGACCGAGGTGGAGAAGAGGACCGACGAGCGCTCCTCGTCCGTGACCGTCTCGCGCAGCCAGTGCAGCAGGACGACCGTCGAGGCGTGGCGGATCATCACCCCCTTCGGCCGCCCGGTGGAGCCCGAGGTGAAGATTACGTGCGACAGGTTTTCGGGGACGGCGCCGCTCTCCGGCGCGTCGGCCGGTTCCGCCGCGATCGCGTCGCGCTCCATGTCGAGCAGCAGCAGCGCGGCCGCGTTCTCCGGCAGGCGATCCGCCAGGCTCGACTCGGTGATGACCAGCGTGATCGCGGCATCCGCCTGCATGTGCGCCAGCCGCTCGCGCGGGTACGCGGGGTCGAGCGGGACGTACGCCCCACCTGCCTTGAGGATGGCGAGCATGGCGACCACCAGCTCCGCGCCACGCTCCAGGCAGATGCCCACCCGGGTCTCCGGGCCAACGCCCAGACGGCGGAGGTGGTTGGCGAGCCGGTTGGCCGCGCGCTCCAGCCCCGCGTAGTCGAGGACCTGGCCCCCGTGGACCAGTGCGGGAGCGTGGGGCGTGCGCGCCGCCTGCGCCGCGAACAGGTCGTGCACGCAGAGCCCCGCCGGATGGTCGAGGAGCGGACCGCTCGACTCCGCCAGCAGGCTCTCCCGCTCCGCCTCAGACACGAGCGGAAGAGCGAGCACCGGACGCGCGGGGTCCGCGGCCGCGGCCTCCAGCAGCAGGGCGTACGCCCCGGCGACGCGCTCCATCGTGGACGCGTCCCACAGCGCCTCGCGGTAGGTGAACGCGACCCCCAGCCCGCCCTCCTGCTCCATCACCATCACGTCCAGGTCGAACTTGGCCGCGCCACCACCCGACGGGTACGGCTCCACCGCCAGCCCTCCCCACGGCCGCATGCCGGCGGAGACGTCGTTGAGCGCGAACATCACCTGGAAGAGCGGCGTGTGGCTCAAAGAGCGTTCCACCCGCAGCTCGTCGACCAGCCGCTCGAACGGCACCTCCTGGTGCTGGTACGCGCCCAGCGTCCCCTCCCGCACCCGTCGCAGCAGCGCCTGGAACGACGGGTTCCCCGATACGTCGGCCCGCAACGCGAGCGTGTTGACGAAGAAGCCGATCAGCCCCTCCGTCTCTCGCCGCGTCCGGTTGGCGATGGGTGTACCGACGACCACGTCATCCTGCCCCGACCAGCGCGCCAGCAGCAGGTCCAGCGCGGCGAGCAGCACCATGTACAGCGTCGCTCCCTCGCGCCGCGCCAGCGCCCGCACCCCATCGGCCGTCTCGGGCGGGAGCGCGCGGAACACGCGCCCGGCGCGGGTGTCCGGCGTCGCCTCACGGCGCCGGTCCATCGGGATCTCCAGCACGGGGGGCGCCCCCTCCAGACGCTCGCGCCACCAGGCGATCTTCTCCTCCAGGACCTCGCCCGCCAGCCACGCGCGCTGCCAGACGGCGAAGTCGGCGTACTGCACCGGCAGCTCCGGCAGCGGCGACGCCTCAGCTCGCGCGAACGCCTCGTAGAGCGCGCTCAGCTCGCCGAAGAGCACTCCCATGCTCCAGCCATCGGAGACGACGTGGTGCATGGCCAGCACCAGCACGTGCTCCTCCTCGCCCAGGCGCAGCAGCCTGGTGCGGAAGAGCGGCCCGGTGCGCAGATCGAAGGGGCGCTGCGCCTCTTCCCGGGCGAGCCGGCGCGCCTCGGCCTCGCGCTCCGCAAGAGCCAGGCGCGACAGGTCGGTCGGCTCCAGCCGCGCCACGCCGGCGGGGTGGACCACCTGGAAGGGCACTCCCTCTGCCTCGCCGAACGTGGTGCGCAGTGCCTCGTGCCTGCGCACCACCTCGCCGAGCGCGCGCTCCAGCACGCGCGGGTCCAGCGGGCCGCGCAGCCGCAGCGCCGACGGCATGTGGTAGGCGGTGCTCCCCGGCTCCAGCTGCTCGATGAACCACAGCCGCTGCTGCGCGAACGACAGCGGCAGAGGCGAGCCGTCGCGCGGCACCGGCACCAGCGGCGGAGCTCCGGCATCGCCGAGCGTCTCCGCCCGCAGCCCCTCCACGCGACGCGCAAGCTCCGCCAGCGTCGGCGCCTCGAACACCGCTCGCAGCGGCAGCTCGGTCCGGAACGCCTCCCGCACCCGCGAGACCAGCTGCGTGGCGAGCAGCGAGTGGCCGCCCAGCTCGAAGAAGTTGTCCTCCCCACCGACGCGCTCCACGCCCAGCACCTCCGCCCAGATCCCCGCCATCCGCTCCTCGGCCGGCGTGCGCGGCGCCACGTACGTCGCCCCGCGCGAGCCGGGCGTGTCGGGCGCGGGGAGCGCAGCGCGGTCCACCTTTCCGTTGGGGGTGACGGGGAACGACTCCAGC
>DASWMA010000018.1:0-2776 GCA_036399995.1 Longimicrobium sp.
GGCTCCCCACCACCACGTCCTCGCTCCCGGCGTACCTGCCCAGCAGCACCTGGAAGGCGCCCAGCAGCGTCATGTACAGCGTCGCGCCCTCGCTCCGCCCCAGCGCCTGCAACTGCTCCAGCAGCTCGGGGGAGAGCTCCACCGGCACCGTGGCGCCCCGGAACGTCTGCACCGCCGGGCGGGGATGGTCCGTCGGCAGCTCCAGCAGCTCCGGCGCGCCCGCCAGGCGCTCCCGCCAGTAGGAGAGCTGCCGATCCAGCACCTCGCCCTCCAGCTGCTCGCGCTGCCACACGGCATAGTCGGCGTACTGCACCGGCAGCGGCGGCAACGGCGATTCCCGCCCCTCGCGGTACGCCGCGTACAGCGCCGACAGCTCGCGGGAGAACCTCCCCATGCTCCACCCGTCGCTGACGATGTGGTGCATCGACAGGAGCAGCACGTGGTCCTCGGCGCCCAGCCGCAGCAGCGACGCGCGGAAGAGCGGCCCCGCGGAGAGGTCGAACGCCCGCCCCGCCTCCTCGCCGGCGCGGCGCCTCACCTCCACCTCGCGGTCCGCCTCGCCCAGCGCCGACAGGTCCGCCACCGGGAGGGCGAATCCGTCGAAGGGCGCGATCACCTGCACCGGCCTGCCGTCCACCTCGGCGAACGTGGTCCGCAGCGTCTCGTGGCGCCGGACGATCTCGCCCAGGCTCCGCTCCAGCGCCGCCTCGTCCAGCGCCCCCCCCAGGCGCCATGCCACGGGGATGTTGTAGACGGCGCTCCCCGGCTCCAGCCGATCGATGATCCAGAGCCGCTCCTGCGCGAACGACAGCGGCAGCGCCCCCGTGCGCCCGGTCGGCACCACCGGCGGAAGGAGCGGCACCCCCGCACGGCGCATCTCCTCCACGCGCCCGGCCAGCCCCGCCACCGTGGGGCCCTCGAAGAGCGCCCGGAGCGGCACCTCCACGCCGAACACCTCGCGGATGCGCGACACCACCCGCGTGGCCAGGAGCGAGTGCCCGCCCAGCTCGAAGAAGCTTTCCTCCACGCCCACCCGCTCCAGGCGCAGCACCTCGGCCCAGATCCCCGCCAGCACCTCCTCCACCGGCGTCCGCGGCGCCACGTACCGGTCCGCATCGAACGCGTGCTCCGGGGCCGGCAGCGCCTTGCGGTCCAGCTTGCCGTTCGGGGTAAGCGGAAGCCTCTCCAGCACCACGAACGCCGCCGGCACCATGTACTCCGGCAGGCTCCGCCGCACGTGCTCGCGCAGCGAGGCCGGAAGCGTTTCCATCCGCTCCTCGACGGACGGCACCTCCGCGTCCGCGAAGAGGCGCCGGTAGAAGGGGCTCGCCCGGAACTCCCGCCGGTGGTGGTAGGAGGCGAACTCGAACGGCACCTCTTCCCCGTCCCGCCCGCGCACCAGCACGCCCCGGGCTCCGTAGTCCGGGGCCACCCCTTCCGGAACCTCCGCCCAGCACTCCAGCCGCACCCGGTCCCCCCCCGCCACCTCGATCCCCGGCTCGAAGAGGGGGAAGTAGACCGGGAACCAGGCGGTCTCCTCCTCCAGGATGTCCAGCTCCTCGCCCTCGGCCAGCACCATGCGCAACCAGAGGAGCAGCCCGTCCATCCGTCCCGCGCGCTCGACCACCAGCTCCTCGCGCCGGGTGTACTCGGCGTCTACGAGGCCGGCGCCGAAGTGCAGGTCCTCGTACGTCCCGGCGGTGGAGAGGACGTGGTCGGCCGGGAAGTTCCGGATGCAGAGCCGCAGGTCGAAGGGGTACCCCACCTCCTCGAAGATCCCCCTCACGTAGTGCGCGGCCGTCGGCGAGAAGCCCGGCTGCCGGCGGATCTCGTCCGGGAGCGTGACCGCGGCCACCCGGGTGCCCGCCCATTCCGGGATCATCACCGCGCCGGGCGCCAGGAGCCGCCACACCATGTTGAGGATGAGGGCGGCGCCCTCGCCCCCGGCGATGGCCTCCACGATCTCGGAGACGCACACGTCCGCCAGCTCGGGAAGCTCCACGGTGGCGGCATTGCCGTGGATCACCGTGATGCGGTCCTCCAGGCCCAGCTCGCGGACGCGCTCCCGGGCCGAGAGGTACGACGTCTCCAGCAGCTCGACGGCGTAGACGTGGCGCGCGCCCGCCTCCACGGCCAGCCGCGCCAGGATCGCGTCCGCCCCGGTGCCCACGTCCAGCACCACCTTCCCCGGCGCATGCCGCCGCAGCGCGCGCAGGTAGCGATCGTTGCGCCCGGTGTCGTGCGTGAGCCCCTGGTAGATCAGCTCGTCGTAGACGAAGTACTCCCCGATCGAGGGCCAGAGCTCGACGTCCTTCCGCGGGACAGGAACGACGTAGGCTGCCAGACGGGGGCCCCCCGCTTCGTCGTCGCGCACCACGACGGCGCACTCCGCGATCCTCTCGTGCTGCCGCAGCACCGCCTCGATCTCGCCCGGCTCGATCCGGAAGCCCCGGATCTTCACCTGCTCGTCCAGGCGGCCCAGGTACTCCAGCGTCCCGTCCGCCCGCCGGCGCGCCCGGTCACCCGTCCGGTACAGCCGTGCGCCGCCTTCCGCCGAGAACGGGTCGGGAACGAACCGCTCCGCCGTCAGGCCGGCACGCCCCAGGTAGCCGCGCGCCACCCCCGCCCCGCCGATCAGGAGCTCGCCCGGGACCCCCGCCGGCTGCGGCCTCCCGAGCCCGTCGCAGACGTACAGGCGCACGTTCCCCAGCGGACGGCCGATCGGGTGCCCGTACACGATCCCGTCCGCCGGGACGGGGTGCGTGGAGGCCAGGAT
>DASWMA010000019.1:0-8357 GCA_036399995.1 Longimicrobium sp.
TGACCAGGTCCTTCAGCCCCGTCACCGTTTCGGGCGGCGTGGGGAAGATCAGGCTCCCGGAGGCGGCCACCCACCAGGCGGCCACCACCGCGGCGATGATCGCCCACGGGGTGAGGGTTTCCAGCGCGCGGCGCGTGCCGCCCGGCCAGGCGGCGCGCACGGCCGGCTCCGGCGCGACCGGCTTCGCCGAGCGCACCAGGAGGGGAGTGGTGATGGTCTTCATTTCTGCGAATCGCCTGCGTTCACGCGGATGGTCTTGGGGGTGAAAGCCCGCATGAAACGCTCGTCGGTGTAGCGCTCATAGGGCACCGGGCGGGGGAGAACGCCGGCCTCGGCGGCCATGCGCATCACGGCGTCGAACTCGAAGCGCACCAGCCGCAGGTCGCCGTAGGTGACGCGGTCGGGCGGGTTGTCCATCACGAAGCGGAGCACCTTGGGGTCCTGCCCGAAGAACGACGGGTGCGAGGCCAGCGCGGCGGCGGTGTGACGGTTGGCCTGGTTCGAGTCGAGCCAGTCGCCGGCCGAGATCACGTAGTTCACCAGGTTCTGCACCTGCTCGGGGTGCTGGTCGATCAGCTCCTGGCGCACGGTCAGCACGCAGCAGATGTAGTCGGGCCACTCGTCGCGCGTGATGTGCAGCGGGCGCGCGTAGCCAGCCATCTGCGCCTTGGCGCCGAACGGCTCGCCGGTGGCGTAGCCGTCCACGCCGCCGGTGTGCAGCGCCACGGGCATGTCGGGGGGCGGCATCTCCACGAACTCGATGTCGCCCTCCTTCAGCCCGTGCTTCTGCATCATCCGGCGCACGAACAGGTAGTCGACGGCGAAGCGGCTGGGGATGGCGATGCGCTTCCCCTTCAGGTCGCCGATGTTCCGGGCGGGGTTCCGGCTTCCCACCATGATCACGGCGCCCGAGCGGTGCCCGATCGCCACCACCCGCACCGGGATCCCCCGGTCGGCCAGCTCCATGGCCATGGGCGCCAGCAGGTACGCGGCCTGGAGGCGCCCCGACATCAGCGCTTCCTTGAGCTCCGGCCAGCCGTTGTACTTCCGGTAGACCGCCAGCCCGCCGATGCTCATCCCATCCATCTTGTCCATGGACATGCCGCCCATGGCCGTGTCGCCCATGGAGGCGTCGCCCATGTCCATCCCGCCCATGGCCACCCCGCCGCCCTTCCCCGAGTCTGCGTGGGCGTTCTGCATGGCCATGCAGGCGACCGGGAGGGAGAGGTTGCAGGTGACCGGCAGCCCGCCCACCTCCAGCGCCTCCGCCTCGGCCTTCGCCCCCGCGCCGCCGGCGCCGCCGCAGGCCGCCAGGAAGAAGGCGGCCGCCGCGGCCGCAAGAAGAGGTTGCCTGTTCCGTATCCGCATCCGCATTTCCGGCTCGTCGGTTCCGAAGGTGAGTCGAAGGGTGTGGCCCGGCTTCGTTCGCGCCGCCGGGGTCGGTTCCCGTTGCGGCGGAGCGCCGTGCAGCCGCCCGTTGGGGGCACGGCGCGTGTGGCGGTCGTACCGGCGGTCCGCTTCGCAGCGGCGACGCCGACACGACCGTCCGCCCCGGGCCATCGCGGGGCGACCCGGGCGGTCATCCCGCGCCGGATCGTCCCCAGGCTGCCGGAATGCGCGTACGCGGCGCGTTCGCAACCACTTCCGGCGCTCGCGGAAAATGCCCGATACGGAAAGGTACCGCAAAACCGGTTTACTAGGAACCCGCCGGAGCCTCAATGGACATTTTATCATCTCGCGTGGGACGGGACCCGGTCTGGCCGGAGGGCCGTACGGCACGCGATCCGGGCTGAACCGGGAGGGACGGGCTCGCCCGCGGCCGGCCTCGCTCCACCCGCCGGCGGGGCGGACCGGGAGCGGAGATCCCTGGTTCGCGGCCCCGGAGGGACACCCGAACGACGTTTCCGCGCTCTGGAATTTCCCTCGCTGGCCCAAAGGGGCTGAAGGCCCGCTGCGCTCCGCGTGCTCGGCGCCCCCGCGGCGTCCCGTTCGCCTGGTCCAGGCCCCACCCCTGGGAAGCCGTCGGCGTCTTCGCCCCGGATCGCCGTTCCGCCGCTCTCTTCGGCCTCGTTCATGATCGTACCGCCCTCTCGACCTCGCGTTCCGTGGAGCGACATTCTTGTCACTCGTGTCACCCCGCGAAGGATGGACGCACGGCGGCTCCGGCACCGTCGCTCCTCGCGCCGGATCGTCTCCCGGGGTCGGACGGCGGGGAATCCGACCGAGGGCGCGGACAGCACGACGGCGGCGTGCTCGCCCGGAAAAACCCGGGGGATCGCACGGCCTTCCCGGCCGCCGCACCGGCTCCGCCACCGGCGGAAACGCATGACGTCTCGCTTCTCGCACCTTTGAAGCCGTGGGGGGAAAGTCGCACTTTGGGGCATGGGTTGCGTTTTTCGGCATAGAACGATTAGCTTTTTTCCAGAGGAACAGGCGACGTCAACTCTGCCGCGTCGAACGTTACGCGCCAGTGAGCGTCCGGTTCACGCCGGACCGGGACGACGCAACCCCCATCGAGACCGGAACGGCTGGCACCCGGCCCGGAGCCGGGTCGTGTGTCCACGCACGCCCGCAGAGGCTTCGCGGCGCCATCCCCCGTGCGATGGCGCCGGCCGTTCCCGCCCCCCTGAAACAACGAGAGACGACACATGCCGACGGACGCGACGGAAGACACCCGCACCTACATCGTGCTGGTCAACCACGAGGAGCAGTACTCGCTCTGGCTGGCCGACAAGGAGATCCCCCTGGGCTGGTCGGCGGTGGGCAAGCCGGGCTCCAAGGAGGAGTGCCTGGCGTACGTGAAGGAGGTGTGGACCGACATGACGCCGAAGAGCCTGCGGAAGCAGACCCAGGAAGCCTGATCCGGCGCGAGCGCCGAGGCGCTCGCGCGGGCCTTCCGCGACGACCGGGCACGACGTCGTCCCGGGGGCGGCCAGACCGCGACGGAGGACCGCACGACGCGTTGCGGGGGCCGAAACATTCGCCTCCTGCCGCACCGAAGCAGACACCGCGGCAAGCCGATACCCGGATTTGGTCTGAGAGGGTGCTGCACGCCTTCACCCTCGAACACGACGGGGACCGCGAGAACGGCCGTGCGCGGCGCGCGCGGCCGTCGGGACCGCGTCGTTCCGGAACGGGAAGGTCGGGAAGCGGGAGATCGGGAAGCGAGGGATCGGGAAGGTCCGGACGGCCGGACCGATCCCGTGCGCCGGAGGGCCGGCGGAACACGGGCGCGGTCTCCGCATTTCGGGGCGGCGGCCGGAAGCGGGGGGCGGGGCGGATGGGGAACGCATCGGGACGGAGGGCATCGCGAGGCGCGGGGCTCACAAGTGGGCGCGGTCGCGCGCCGGACAACCATCACCCAACGGATCGAACGCAATGACGCTGCACGCCGAGGCCGCACCCGGCCTCTTCCGGATCCCCGACGTCGCCCTTCGCCCGGGCGCGGAGCACACCCGGCACGTCCTCTCCATCCTGGACCTGTCGCCCGAGGAGGTGCTTTACCTGGCCCGGCGCGCCGTGCGGATCAAGCACGCCCCCACCGCCCCGCAGACCCTGCGCGGCCGCACGGTGGGCGTCTACTTCCGCAAGACCTCCACCCGCACCCGTACCGGCTTCGTGGTGGGCGCCGGGCGGCTGGGGGCCACCGTGGCCACCTTCGGCCCCGGCGACCTGCAGACCAACACGGGGGAGACGCTGGAAGACACCGCCCGCACCTTCGCCGGGTACCTGGACGTGCTGGTGATGCGCACCAACGAGAGCGTGGAGGAGATGAAGACCTTCGCCGCGCACCCGGGGATGTCGGTGGTCAACGCGCTCTCGTCCGACGAGCACCCCACCCAGGCGCTCACCGACCTGGCCACCCTCGTGGAGCACTTCGGGCGGCTCGAGGGTCTCGACCTGCTCTACTGCGGCGAGGGGAACAAGACCGCCGCCGCGCTGGCGCTCGCCATGAGCCGCATTCGCGGGACGCGGCTCACCCTGGCCACGCCGGAGGGGTACGGGCTCGACGGGCAGATGCTGGCCACCGCGCGGGCGCTGGCGGCCCGGCACGGCGCCATCGTCGAGGAGACGCACGACGCCGCCACGCTCCCGCGCGGGGTGGACGCGGTGTACACCAGCCGGTGGCAGGAGATGGGGGTGAGCAAGCCCGACCCCGCGTGGCGCGAGGCCTTCCGCCCCTTCGCCGTCACGCGTGCCCTGATGGAGCGCGTGTCGGGCCCGGCCACGGTGTTCATGCACGACCTTCCCGCCCGGCGCGGCGAAGACGTGGACGACGAGGTGCTCGACGGGCCGCGGAGCCTGGCCTGGGTGCAGGCCCAGCACAAGATGTGGAGCGCCATGGCGGTGATGGAGTGGTGCGGCGCGGGTGTGGTGGACCCCGAGCTCCTGCCCTCCGCCGCTCCGGCCGATACCTTGAAAGGCCTGACCTGAAGATGCAGCCGGCACTCCTTCTCGACCCCCGCGCCGATGCCGCGAGGCTCCCGCACGCCATGCCCGGCATGATCCGCGTTCCGCCGCCCGCCAGCGACTTCCGCGTGGGGTACGGCGAGATCCACGCGCACCATGGCGAGATCGTGCAGGGGATGTTCTACTCCAGCGACGGGACGGTGGAGCACGGGCTGGTGACCCTCCCGTGCACCCTGTTCCGCACGCGCGTCCGCTTCCGCCCGCTGCGCTCGGGGCCGCTCACGGTGGAGCCGTGCGACCGGATGCGCTCGCGCGCCGCCGCCCGGCTCACGCTGGACGCGCTGGGGCGCACCGGGTGGGGCGGGGCGATCCGGATCGAGAGCAACGTCCCCGTGCAGTGGGGGTGCGGCTCGTCGACCACCGACGTGCTGGCCACCATCCGCGCGGTGGCCGACGCCTTCGACGCGGTGCTCGAGCCGGAGTGGATCGCGGGGCTGGCGGTGGCCGCCGAGACCGCGTCGGACTCGCTGATGTTCAACCCCGGCCGCGCGCTGCTCTTCGCGCAGCGCCGCGGCCGCGTCCTGCACGACCTGGGCGGGCCCCTCCCCGCGGTGCGGGTGCTGGGCTTCAACACCGAGGGCGAGTGCGGGGTGGCGACGCTGTCGCTGCCGCCCGTCCCCTACACCGCGTGGGAGATCGAGGCCTACCGCCCGGTCCTGGGGCTGCTGCGCCGGGCGGTGGAGCGGCAGGACGCGGCGCTGATGGGCCGGGCGGCCACCGCCAGCACCCTGATCATGCAGCGCCACCGACCCAAGCGGCAGATGCCCGAGCTCCTCCGGCTGGCGCGGGAGGCGGGCGCGCTGGGGGTGCAGGTGGCGCACAGCGGCACGGTGGCCGGCTTCCTCTTCGCGCCCGGCGCCGGGGCCGAAGCCCGGATCGAGCGCGCGCAGGACGGCCTCGGCCGGCTGGGGATCCACGCGAGCTGGGAGTTCTCCACCGCGCCCGCCCCGTACCCGGAGGATCGCCCGTGAGCGGCCCCTTGATCCACGCCAACTTCGTGGACGCCATCGCGCTCCCCCGCGTGGTCTGGCTCCGCCCCAACCTGATCGGGCTGGCCTTCACGCTGATGAAGCTCCTCCCCGCGCGCTTCATCGTCCAGAAGGCGCTGGAGGAGGGCGACCTGCGGCCGGGCGGCCTCATCGCCGAGACCACCTCCGGCACCTTCGGGCTGGCGCTGGCCATGGTGGCGCGGCTCGGCGGCCACCCGCTGACGCTGGTGAGCGACCCGGCCATCGACCCCCCGCTCCAGCGGCGGCTGGAAGACCTGGGCGCCACGGTGCACATCGTGCGCGAGCCGGGGCCCACCGGCGGCTTCCAGCAGGCGCGGCTCGCCGTGCTCGAGCGGGTGCTGGCCGAGAGCCCGGGGAGCTTCTGCCCCCGCCAGTACAGCAACCCGCACAACCCGGGGAGCTACGCCCCCTGCGCCGAGCAGCTGGCCCACGCGGCCGGCGCCATCGACTGCCTGATCGGCACCGTGGGGTCGGGCGGGAGCGTGTGCGGGATCTCGTCGTACCTGCGGCTGATCTCGTCGGAGCTCGAGGTGATCGGCGTGGACACGCACCGCAGCGTCCTCTTCGGCCAGTCCGACGCGGGGAGCGGGCGGCTGCTGCGCGGCCTGGGGAACTCGCTGATGCCGCCCAACGTGGACCACGCGGCGTTCGACCTGGTGCACTGGGTGGGCGCGGCCGAGGCCTTCGCGGCCACCCGGCGGCTCCACCGCGACCACGCGCTCTTCATGGGCCCCACCAGCGGCGCGGCGTACCTGGTGGCCGACGCCTGGGCGCGCGAGAACCCCGACCGGCTGGGCGCCGTGATCTTCCCCGACGAGGGGTACCGCTACCAGGACACCGTCTACGACGACGCCTGGCTCGAGGCGAAGGGGGTGCGCCTCGACGTCCTCCCGCAGGAGCCGGTGGAGTGGGATCACCCGCACGACGGCGACGACCCGTGGGCGTTCTTCCGCTGGGGCCGCCGCTCGTACGCCGAGGTGATGGACCGGCCGGGCGCCGGCCTGAGGCTGGTGCCGGCGTGAGCGCGTCCCCCGCCGGAAAGGCGCTGCTCTTCGTCGAAAGCAACACCAGCGGGACGGGGCGGCTCTTCGCGCGCACCGCGCGGAACATGGGGTTCGTCCCCGTGCTGATCACCGCCCGCCCCGAGAAGTACGCCTACCTCGCCGAGGAGGGCGCGCCGGAGGTGGTGGTGGTCCCGCGCGCCGACGAGGACGAGCTGCACGCGCTGATCGCCGCGCGCTGGGGCGGGGCCGCCGGGGTGGCCGGGATCACCTCCAGCTCCGAGTACTTCATCGCCACGGCCGCCGCGCTGGCGGCGCGCTTCGGGCTTCCGGGCCCGGACGCGGCGTCGGTCCGCGCCGCGCGCGACAAGTCGCGGCAGCGCGAGGTGCTGGCCGCCGGCGGCGTCCCCTCCCCCGCCTTCCGCGCCGTCTCGTCGGCGCGCGAGGCGGTGGCCGCCGCGCGCGAGATCGGCTTTCCCGTGATCGTCAAGCCGGTGGACGGGAGCGGGAGCGTGGGCGTGCGCGCCTGCGCCGACGCGGGCG
Source organism: Longimicrobium sp. (assembly GCA_036399995.1). Classification (GTDB taxonomy): domain Bacteria; phylum Gemmatimonadota; class Gemmatimonadetes; order Longimicrobiales; family Longimicrobiaceae; genus Longimicrobium. The sequence goes on from DASWMA010000019.1 coordinate 7,025, forward strand.
AGGTGGAGGCGCACGCGGCGGCGCTCTTCGCCACGGGCGGGAGTGGCGCCCGCGTGCTGGTGGAGGAGCTGGTGGCGGGCGACGAGTTCTCGGTGGAGATGTTCTCGGGGCGGGTGGTGGGGATCACCCGCAAGCACCTGGGCGCCCCCCCCTTCTTCGTGGAGGCGGGGCACGACTACCCGGCCGACGTCCCGGAGGAAGCCGCGTCGGCGCTGGTCGGCTCGGCCACGCGCGGGACGGAGCTCCTGGGGCTGGGCTGGGGCCCGCTGCACTGGGAGCTGCGGATCGACCGCGAGGGGCGCGCCGTGCCGATGGAGGTCAACCCGCGGCTGGCCGGGGGCTTCATCCCCGAGCTGGTGCGCCACGCCCAGGGGATCGACCTGATCCGCGAGACGCTGCGCCTGGTGGTGGGGCGCGAGCCGGGGCTGGTGCCGGCGCACCAGCGGTACGCCTCGATCCGCTTCCTCTTCGCGCCCCGCGCGGGGCGGCTCGCGGCGATCGAGGGGATGTCGGACGCGCTGGGCGTGCACGACGTGATGGACGTGAGCGCCTACCGCCACGCCGGCGACGAGCTGTCGGTGCACGGAGACTTCCGCGACCGCATCGGCCACGTGGTGGCCTGCGCCAGCGAAGCGCGGGCCGCGTCGCGCGCCGCCGAGCGCGCCCGCGCCGCCGTCCGCATCCGGGTCGAAGCGCCCGCGTCGCTGTCCGCGGACGAAGCGGACGAGGATGCCGCGACGCTGGCGGGCGCGCGGGAGGGGGCGGCGTGAGCGAGGACACCGGGCGGATCCGCCGGGCGCTGGACCCGCGCGCGCGCCGGATCGTGTTCGGCGACGATGCCGACCGGGCGGTCCGCGACGAGCTCCCCTGGTACGTACGCATCGACCGGGCGCACCTGGTGATGCTGGTGGAGCGCGGGATGCTTCCCGCGGAGCGCGGCCGGCGGCTCCTGGCCGCGATGGACCGGCTGGTGGCGGAAGGCTACGCGCCGCTGAAGGGGCGCGCGGCGCCGCGCGGGCTGTACCTCCTCTACGAGAGCTGGCTGGTCGACACGCTGGGCGAGGAGACCGGCGGCGCGGTGCACCTGGCCCGCTCGCGCAACGACATCAACGCCACCGTCCTCCGGCTCCGGCTGCGGGAGCCGTACCGCCGGCTGGTGGGCGAGGTGCTCCGCCTGCTGGCCGTGCTGGTGCGCCGCGCCGAGCGCCACGCCGGCACCACCATGCCGGTGTACACGCACTACCAGGCGGCGCTCCCGGTGACCTTCGGGCACTACCTGGCCGGCGTGGCCCTGGCGCTCCTGCGCGACCTGCACGGGCTCGAGGCCGCGGCC